>JAOZVT010000137.1 GCA_025869455.1 Prosthecobacter sp. | reverse complement strand
GTCCAAGAGCAGGGCCGGGTCGTCGTCATCCGTGACCATTTGGCGTGCCTCGGCGATGGCTTCATCCAGGCGTTTCAAGGCGATTAGGCAACGCAGTCTGCCTTTTTTAGCTACGGCGCGGCGTTCTAAATCCCAATCTTCTTTTTCGATGAGGACGTAGATGCGGATGCAGCGTTCAAAGGCAGCGGGTTCGGATTCCTTGAAGAGTTCTTCCGCTAACGTTAGGCCTATCTTCCCCGCGTTGTTCGTGGGCCACTGGAGATGCACGGATTTTTCCTGCCAGAGTTCCCCCAAGCGTTTTTTCATGGACTCGCTAGCTGGGTTGGCGAGGGCTTCTTCTTCACCAGAAAGGGGCGCGAAATCGATGAACCGAATTTGGTCCATGGGAACGGTCCGCTGGGCTGATCCAATGCCGGGAAGCACCTCCAGCATGGCGATTCCTTGACTCGATAGGCGCTGGATTTTGCCGCTTCGTTTTTTCCCGTCTTGGAGATGAACGACATCCTGCGCCCATAGCGGTACCGCCAGAGAGGTTAGCAACGTCCAAAAGATAACGCTAACTAATAGTTTAATAAGAATAGGTTTGGAGGTCATGGTTTTACCTCCTCTTTGGGAAGCTCAAGCTTTGCTTCCAGCACGGGTCCTAGTTTGGCCAAGCGATCAGCGCCTTGGCTGAATTCTGGCTGCGATTGCAAAACGTCTGTCTTTATGAGCTCTTGATAGACCTCTGCCGCTTCGGCTTTTTTGTTCAGTTTCTCCAGAGCCATTCCGCGTGCGAGATAGGCCTGAGCCACGAGATCCCGATTGCGTCCGTAACTCAGATAAACGCGTTCATACAGCGCGGCGGCTTTCAGCGTTTCACCCTGCTTTTCCCAGAGTTTGCCCCAGGCAAGGAGTGCCTCTGCTCGAGAGCGGGATGGTGTGAGTTTGTCTTCGAGCAATCCTTTGTAGATGCCGATGGCTTCCGCCTCTTTGGCATGAGCGGTCAGGAGTTTCGCTTTCTTCATCAAGACCTGAGGTCGTAGAGTCACGCTAACCACACGTTTTTCAAATTGCTCAAAATACCCGAGCGCCTCCTCCCAGGCCCCCGCTTCAGCACTTAGCTGGCCCAGCCCCGCATAAGCGCGCTCCACTTCGACGGCACGCGGATGCCATTTGATGAGGCCGATGTAGAGGTCTTTTGCGCGGGTTTTATTGCCTGCCACCGCAGAGGCATCTGCGCAGTCGGCGATGATACGCGGATTT
Source organism: Prosthecobacter sp. (assembly GCA_025869455.1). Lineage (GTDB taxonomy): Bacteria > Verrucomicrobiota > Verrucomicrobiia > Verrucomicrobiales > Verrucomicrobiaceae > Prosthecobacter. Next base: position 17,494 of record JAOZVT010000137.1, on the reverse strand, counting down.
TGTTTTTCCACGTTGAGCAGATCAGCAGCCATGATAAAATCTGCCTGGGCCATGCGTGGCTTATCGGCTGGTTCGGCATGGCCTTCCATCCAATGCATGCGACAGGCCAAAGTGGTCTGTTTATCTTTGAGTGCTTTCGTTCGGACACGCTGAACTTCACGCAGCAGTTCGATGCGGCCTTCCTCTCCGCGATATAGCCTGGGCAGCGCGATGAGAATGTCTTCCACCCCATAGCGATCTGGCATATTCCCAAGCTGGGTGATGGTTTGCCAATAGAGCTGGCGGGCCTCCTCCAGCCGATCTTGAGAAAGGCTGGCAAACCCGGCCCAATAGACCGCTTCAGCCAGTCGTTTGCTGTCAGGATTTTCGGAGATGAAGGCGGTGAAGTGGTTGCGCGGGCCGTCCCAGTCTTTGCGCAATTTCAGCACGTTGCCGATTTTGAATTGGGCTTCGTCATGCCAGTAACGAGTGCCCTGGGCAACCGACCGATAGCTTTCCAGTCCAGGCTCGATTTCTCCTAGTGAGCAAAGGGCATCACCGATCAGCACCTTGGCTTCACCGGCATCCTGGGCCTGAGGAAACTTTTGGACAAAGCTGCGCAGTTCTTGAATCGAGTCTTCATAAGCACCGAGGGCAAAAAGACAGTAAGCACGCCGAAAATTCGCCTCGGTTAAGTAGCGGGCGTTAGGACCGTAGTGCTCCAAATGGGCGGCTAAGTGGGAGCGGCATGCCTCATATTCCTGTTGGAAGCTCAGCGCCATGCCATGCCAGTAGTCGGCCGTTTCAGCAATGGGCAGGGACGCATGATTCTGTTCCACTTGTTGAAAAAGCTGAATGGCACCAGGGTGATCATCCGACATCATGTGGCAGATGCCAGCCATGAAGAGCGCTTGTGGGGCCAGCTCATGCTTGGAGTAGGACTTGGCCACTTCCTCAAAGATGGGGGCGGCTTCCTGGAACTTCTCATCGTCATGCAAAGCCTGAGCCATCATGAAGCGAACTCGAGCCACGCTGTCCTCATCCGCCGTTTTGGCGAAACGGATGAGCCAAGCATCCGCTGAGGCCACACAGCGATCATATCGTGTGAGTTCGAGCCAGCATTGCACCACAATCAAACCCGCTTGGGTCTGTTGTTTAGCCTCTCCTGGGAGGTTGAGAGCATCTTCCAAAACGAGGGCGGCTTCTCGGTAACGCTCCAGGCCGAGCCACGCAAAACCTAAGCGCATACGTACGCCTTGATCGAATTTATCGTTGGATGAAAAGTTGTTATACTCACGCTCAGCGCGTGTCAAAACGCTGCGTTTTTGAAAAACGAGAGGTTCGCTGTTGGGGCGTTGCAGCAGAGCTTCAATCTCCAGCTTTAAGTGTTCTATCCGCGCCTCTTGGTGTCTCACCAAGCGTTCGGCAGGCCAGACTCTTTGCAGGCAATAGATGGCGTGGTAGTAGTCTTGCTTTTCCAGGTATCTGCCCCCTAACTCCGCCATCAGGCCATGCAGGGAAACGATTTGCGTGACCTTGTCCATCAGCGGCTGAAGCATGCGAACGAGCTCAAGAGCTTTGTCCAAGTCCTCCGTCTGAAGAAGGCAATGAAAGCGCAGGACCTGAGCCCGCATGGCGGCTTCTTGATTGAGATCCCAGAGGCGTTTGGACTGCTGCTCAAAGAATGTGGCGGCTTCGGCGTGCTTGTTTTCTAAAATGTAAGTCGTGCCGTAGAGGAGCAGGGTTTCCACCTTGCGCAGGGAATCGAACTCAGGCGTTTGGTAGTAGGCCAAGAAAGCTGCCCGGGCTTCGGTGTAGGCCTCCACCTTCAGCAGAATGATGCCTTTCCAAAAGGACAGCTCATCTCGCAGCTTGGGTTGCAGTCGCGGAAAGGTTAGGCACTCAGAAATCAATTCTCCAGCGGCACCGAATTCACTCAGGCGGATGCGTGCCAAAGTCAGCAGCGGCTTCACCTGCTGGACCGTCTCGGCAAAAACGGAGTCCTTGCCGTAGGTATCCAAAAAGGTTTGGAAAATCTGTGCCGATTCGGCCCACTGCCCAGACACATAAGCGGCGTTTCCAGCTTCTAGAAGTTCTTTGGGCGTGCCTGCGGGAGCCTGCACATTCTGCGAATGCGCGACCATGCCTACTGCAAAGAAAAGCAGACTGAAGAAGGCGGCTCGGAGCGGTTGGGGCATCGGGGCTGTGAGTTGGACTCACTAGCCGATGTAGCAGGGAAAAGGCCAGAGACGTTATTGTCACATAAAATGTTAAGGCACAGCCCCGAAGCGAGGCTGTGCCTTAGACAAATGGAAGACAATCCGCTGGGGACTGATCAGCGAATTTTTGCGTCTGGAAGCTCGCTTTTCACCCCTTCATCCAGGGGCATTTTATCTGTTTTCGGGGTGAGTCCGGTCGCTGCCATCAGTTTGGCCAGTTCCGCCTGGAGTTGAGCGACTTTGCCTGCGAGTTCAGGTTTGCCGATGAGGTTGGTGGTTTCACCTGGATCATCCTTGAGGTTATACAGCTCAGCCAGATGACGGTCGGGTTTGCCATTTCCATGGGGGTAATGGATGTATTTCCATTCGTCGGTGCGGATAGCGCGGACGTTGGGCGTGTAGGGGAACTGCTTCTCGTAGTTGTAGTGGTAGAACCAGCTCGTGCGCCAATCGAGGTCACCTTCTTTGATCAGTTTCACCCAGGATTTTCCGTGGATGTTTTTCAGTGCGGGTGCTCCACAGAGTTCGAGGATGCTCGGTGCCATGTCCACGGTCAGCACCTGCTGAGGGATCTTTTTGCCCGTGGCAGCCAGGCCAGGAATACGGGCAATGATGGGCACCCGCAGGCTGGCTTCATGGGCGGTACGTTTGTCCACCATGCCGTCTTCACCTTCCAGCAGACCATTGTCCCCCATGAAGACGATGATGGTGTTATCCAACTGCTTGGTTTCTTCCAAATAGGAGCGGATGCGCGCCATGCTGTCATCCACACTGAGAACGGTGCCCCAGTAGCCGTGGACCATGTTTTCAAAGTCCTTCACGCCTTCTGGACGATCATCAGGGAATTTTTTCCGCCAATCGAAAAGTGGGCCGTAGATGCCATGCCAGGTATAGAGACGCTCTTTGATCCACTTCGGCTTGTCATCCAGGTGAAAGGCGGTGTCAGGGTAGGGGACACGCACGTCATCAAAGGTATGTTCGTATTTGGGCTCGGGTGTGTAAAAGCTGTGTGGGGCTTTGTGGCCCAGAAACATGCACCAGGGCTTGTCGGCGTTTTGTTTTTTCAGCCAATCCAGCGTCATGTCAGTGACGATGGTAGTGTAGTAACCTTTGACCACTTCACGCTTCTGGCCGTTGAAGTTGAATTCGGTGTCGAAGTACTTGCCCTGGCCTTTGTGAGTCACGAACCAATCGTAACCAGGACGCGGTTCATCATTGTCTTCACCCATGTGGTATTTGCCAATGTAAGCCGTGGCATAGCCCGCCTTTTGCAGGACCTGCGGAAAGCTATCCATCGCGGCAGGATACTCCGTGAAGTTGTTCGTCACGCCGTGGGCATGGGCATACAGCCCGCTCAGGATGGACGCACGACTGGGGGAGCACAGGGAGGTGGTGCAGAAGGAATTTTGAAACAACACCCCTTCAGAGGCGATCCGGTCAATGTTCGGTGTCTTGACGTGTTTGGAACCGTAGCAGCCCAGCGCATCCGGGCGCAAGTCATCGCAAAGAACAAAGAGGACATTAGGTCGGGTGGCTGCAAAGCCATTCACGGCTAGCACAAGCGAAAAGAGAAAAAGTAGAGTTCGTAACATGGCGCGTGTTAACGACACCAAGGCAGCGCTTTTGTCAAAAAGGATACACCTGGGCTAACACAGTCTTGACGATGGGGTGGCGTTCATCGCAGCATGAAAAAATAAGATCAATATGCCCAACCAACAGCGTTGATCTAAGCCTAACCATGTCCACAGCCACCGCTTCTCCAGCGTCGTCTTCCACGACGCTTCGCAATGCCGTTATTCGTCTTGCTGGTAATTCGCAGGACGGGATTCAGTCTATCGGCGGATTTCTCGCCCGTCTTGCTGGCCGAACCCAGCATGATGTCATGACTTACATGACCATCCCTTCCACCATCTCCGGTGGACCTTCCATTTTCCAGCTCCACTTGGGGTCTGGGGAGGTTTTGCATCCAGGGGATGAAAGTGACGTCTTGGTGGCTTTCTACCAGCACAGCTATGACAGCCATTTCAGTTCCCTTCGGGAAGGGGGCATTTGCTTTTATGACAGTGGGGAAGTGACTGAGCTGAAAAACGAGCGTGGCATTCACCACATTGGCATTCCTTTCACCGCTGCTACCGTAGAGGCTATTGGCGGCAGTGCCCGTGACCGCGGTAAGAACATGTTCGTTATGGGTCTTTTGTGCGCGGTCTATGAGTTGGATAAGGACAAGCTCGTTGGCATTGTCAGTCGCCAGTTTGGCAAGAAGGATGAGAGCGTGCTGCGCAATGCACTTCTGGCCTTTGACGCAGGTTATGCTTACCCGATCGGTGACATGGGCACCTTCAATTTTGAAGAAGGTGAGCATACGGATGAGCACCGCCTCAGCACCGATGGCAATACGCTGATGACCATGGGGCTCATCGCTGCGGGTGTGCGTTACGGCTCGGCTTACCCGATCACACCTTGGTCTAGCATCATGGAAACGCTTCGCTCCGAGCTTCCCAAGTACGGAGGCATGTATGTGCAGGCAGAAGATGAGCTGGCTGCGGTTTCGATGACCATTGGGGCAGCCTATGCAGGTCATCTAGCGGTCACGGGTAGTGCGGGTCCAGGTCTCAGCCTGAAAATGGAAGCCCTGAGCTACGCGAGCATGGCGGAGATTCCCCTGATCGTCATCAACGTGCAGCGTGGTGGCCCTTCGACAGGTCTGCCCACAAGTGTGGAGCAAAGCGATCTTTTGCAGGCCATCTACGGCAGTCATGGCGATTGCCCCCGCATTGTTTTGGCTCCTAAAGATGTGGAAGACTGCTTCTACATCGCTCTGGAGGCAGGCAAGCTGGCTCGCGAGTACTCCTGTCCGGTGATTATTTTGAGTGATCAGGCCTTGAGCAGTCGCATTGAGGCCTTCACAGAGCCTGACTTGGACAAACATTGGGTGGAGCCGACGCTCGATATTTCCAATCGCCCGGCTGATTTCAAACCTTATCCGCTGGATCAAGTGACCCGCCACGCACCTCCTGGATCGAGGATGGAAGGCGGACGTTACCCTCATGTGACTGGACTAGAACATGACGAATGGGGGCACCCAAGTGGCAACCCGAAGATGCACCAGCAGATGACGGACAAGCGCCGGAATAAACTGGTGAAACTGTCAAACAGTCTGCCTCTGCCTGAAGTTTATGGCGATGCCGAAGGGGATGCTTTGCTGATTGGTTGGGGGAGCAGTTACGGCCCCATCAAGGAAAGTGTGAATCGTCTGCGTGCTGAAGGCCATAAAGTGGGAGCCGCTCACCTGCGCCATCTTCATCCAATGCCAGCCAATCTGGATTCCCTCTTTGCGAAGTATAAGAAGGTGGTCGTGGTCGAAATGAACGACGGGGGTGTTTATGGTTATGGGCAACTGGCCATGCTCCTGCGGGCGAGTTTAGCGGACCCCAAGATCAAGTCGGTCTGTAAAACAGATGGCCTGAACTTCCGCATTCGCGAGATTGTGACAGGCGTGGAGAAACTGATGGCCGATCAATAATCCATCCACAAGCCAGCTCGATAGGACTCAATAAAAAACCCGCTTGGTCATCCAAGCGGGTTTTTTTCACAACGAACGGAACAAGTCGGAAACTATTGTGGCGGCACACGGAAGAGCTTTCCGGTGTAAGGGCATTTCACTTCCATGCCAGTAGGCAGGCCAGTGACATCCACCAACTGATGCTTGGCGGCATAAGGACTGTTCACGAAACCTGGGCGGCCTGGGATGGCGGAGCCGTAAGGCAGCTCAGAAGCGGGGGCGACAGCAGGGGTTGGTGTCGGCTCAGGGGCTGCCTCAAGCTTAGGTTCAGCAGGCGTCATGGCTGCCACTTTGCTTGGTGTTGAAGATGGCACCGGCACCGACACAGAAGAACGTGGCTTCGGCTGGCTTTGTACCTTTGGCTGAGTGCTAGCAACATTGGGAGTCACGTCGCTCTTCATGCTCATGCCAGATGGCACGATGAAAGGCTTTTGCGTGTAGGGGCAGACGACTTTAGCACCTGCACTCATTCCGCGAACATCTACGAGACGTCCTGGGCTGGTGTAGGGCGAACGAACGTAACCAGGAAGATCACTGACCGCACGTGCCACAGGCAGGTTGCTGTTGTTAACGGGAGTCGTTGCCTGCTGTTTTGGAGCCGCGTTCTGAGCGACTTGCTGACGCGTAGAAGACGTGGTCAGAGGTTCACCCGAGGATTTGCCCATGTAGTACGTGATCAAACCGTTGGTTTGAATCTGACTCCAAGCTTCCCTAGGGGGCATGGAGCAGGATGAGAGTGCTGCAACGGAAAGGCCCAGTAGGGGCAAACGAAGCCTGGTGATCATCGGAAGTTTAGGCATAACGAGGTGCGTTTTTTTGAATTCGCTCCCTCATTGTAATAATTTTTTGAGAATACGCAACAGCAATGGTCCCGCTAAACAGTAATTAACCGTGTAAATTTCACTCTTATTAGAAAAATCATAACTTGGATGCCTCCGCATTTTGCTCGATAGGTGAAAATGCATTGGCGTATCATCACGGTCGGGAAACCAGCGCTTAGTTGGGCGCGCTTGGGCATGGAGGATTATTTACTGCGGCTGCGTCGTGTCGCCAAAGTTGAGCATATCGTGATCAAGGAAGGTCCGCGAGATCATGTGGAATCCCAACTTCTTCAAGCCAGTACTGGAGGCTTGCGATTGGTTCTGGATGAACGTGGTAAGGCGTATCGGAGTCTAGAATTAGCCCGCTGGATTGAGCAAAAAGACCTGCAAGGAACCAAGCGTGCTAGCCTCATTATTGGAGGTGCAGACGGACATAGTGAAACTTTTCGAAAGCAAGCTGATGAATGCTGGACATTATCATCGTTTACCCTTCAGCATGAGATTGCCCTCGTTGTTCTGGCAGAGCAGCTCTATCGAGCTTACAGTATTCTGCGAAATGAACCCTATCACAGGGAATGATCAAAAACGGAGTCTTTCAGCTAAAATGAGACTCACTTTGCAAAGGTTTCGCCTTGTTGAGAACTTGAGATTCACTTATATTTAAAAAAAACCGACTTTCAGCCTTTACGGTCACTCGATGTCTTCATCTGTCCTCCGAAACGTGATTCAACCTAAACAAAACCCGTCCTCAATCCCGAGAGTCGGGGGGGAGAATCATGTGAATGCAGAGAAGTCTGTTGAAGATATGGAAGCGGTTTTGGGGGTTCTTATTGAGAACGCACCCATAGCGATGGCCATGTTTGACCATCAGATGTGCTACGTCTTGGCGAATCGTTCTTGGGTGGAGGAGTTCTCTCTACAAGGAGTGCATCCGCTGATTGGCCGCAGTCAGTATGAAGTTTTCCCCGGCATGCATCCAGGCTGGCGGCAGGTCTATGACCGCGCACTACAAGGGCACGTTGTACGCAGTGAACACGATGCTCTTTCGGGTCCTGATGGCCGCCGAGTCATTTACAGGTGGGAAGTGCGTCCGTGGCGTCGAAAGAGTGATGCCAGTGTGGGCGGTCTCATGGTGACCTGTGAAAAGTTTGGCAATGCCGCTGCGATTCAATCTCTAACCCCAGAAGAGATGCCGTCTGAACCTACCGAGCCGACACAGCCTGCGGTGGCCGACTTGATGGATTGTACGGTGCCCATGGTTTTGCTGGATGAAACGGGTGTCGTTCACCAGACCAATTCGGCAGCGGCGGAGTTGGGACTTGCTCGGGGTATTAAAGAAGGCAGTTCCACTTTCTGGGAAGTCTTTTCCGATTTACGCGAAGCCTCACGGTTGCAATTGCAATGGGGAGTGACTTTGGAAAAACTGGCAGGTGAATGCAAGACCACCGGTTGGGTCATGGAACTGCCAGCCCTCCAATCACAGGCATTTCCTGCAACGGAGCGTTTATCTCAGCAGCGCTGGTTGATCACGCACTGTGAGCATGCGAGCGGGCGGCGATACTTGGCCATGAGGTTGCCCGCTTCGGCGGTGCAGGCGCCGCGCGCAAATTTTGCGTCAGCTCCCAATTTACCGGCGATTGCCAGCGCGGTGGCTTCCATTTCACAGCCGCAGATGGTGGCAGAAAACTCGGGGCAGACCTTGGAATTACGTCGTCTTCAGGATGAATTGGCCCGGGCGCGGCAAGAACTCCGCACGCTGCACGAGGCTGAGCGGGTGTTTACCCAGCGTGAATCAAAGGTGCGTCAGTATCTGGATGCTCTCCCTTGTGGGGTTCTCGTCTTGGACGACCTAGGAACTCCGATTTTCCAAAATGAGCCTCTGACGAAGTTGCTTGGTCGCTCGATTAAAAAGGAAGAAACTGTCGAGGACTGGTTGAGCGCGGCCTGCCCCAATCAGGATCATCGTGAGGAAGTGACTTCCCTTTGGCGGGAGGATGTGTGGCGGCGTCAATTGACTCGCACCTTTTCTTTGGCGACGGCTGACGGCTTGCTGAAGGAGCTTGAATTTCAGCCCTCCGGCTTGCTTGGCGGTGGATTGCTCGTTTGCATTCAGGATGCGACCGAACACTGCCGTCATGAAGAGCAACTGCGTGCGACGGAAGCTAAGTTCCGCACGCTGCTGCATGAATCTCCTGTTGCCATGGTCCTGATGGATAAAGCGGGTGCCGTCTTTGAGGTCAATCATTTGGCAGAAGCCTTGTTGGGTCATCCCAAGACCGAATTAAGGCGTTTCCCGCTGGATACCTGGCTGGAGCCAGAGGGGGCCAGCCTGCGCAGAGAATCTCTTCGGCAGATGCTGGAAGATGGCGCACGCAGTATATCCGTGGATGTGAGGATTCGCCAGGCCGATGGTCCGTCTCTGCCTATTACGCTGACAATCGCCCAGGTTCTAGACTCTCTCGGGGAACCACATTGCGCGGTTCATTTCTTCCAGAAACATGAGGCATCTCCTGTGGCCACGTCTCAGGGCGTGGCGTCAGCTTCTGTGCCCTCGGCCCCCGTTTCGACACATCAGGGATTGTCTGCGGCACCCATGGTTTCACATCTTGAATCGGTAGAGCATGAACTTTTACACACGAATGTGAATGGGCGTATCAAGTCCATCACGGCTCGTGGAATGGAGTTGCTTGGTCTAACTGAAACAGATGCTAAAGGCCGCTCATTGCATCTGCATTTCCGACCTTCTGACCCCACGGGTTTCTATGCGGAACTGAACCGACTGGCAAAATCCGCTGAACCTGTGTCAGATCTTGCCTATTATAAGAAGGATGGTCAGCGCCAAAACGGCCGCTTCCGCGTGACGCCAAGTGGCGGTGGAGGTTTTGACTTTGAATTGAAGGAACTTGCCGAGATCGAAGTGACAGCACCTGCCGACGCATCGTCTGGAGAATCAGCTCTCCCTCTGGGGCAATCCCCTCAGGTGGTGATTCAAACCTTACTGACATCGGCTTGGCCCGTTGCCGACCTCTCTCGGGAAAAGCTTCTGCTTAGCGAAACTCATCATCGGATCAAAAATCACCTCCAGATCATCTCCAGTCTGCTCAACCTTGAGTCGAACACGATCTCGGACGTGAATGCTCGCAGCGCCCTGCGCTCTAGTCAAAATCGTGTTCGGGCGATTGCAGATCTGCACCAGCATTTGTACCAGTTGGCCTTGGGCTCGGCAGAAACCTTCGGCGTCTTTGCGGAGGGGTTGGTCCAGCGTCTGCGTGATTGTTATCAGGTCACGCCAGAACGTGTGAAGGTCCAGCTCGCCCTAGAACAGGGAAATATTCAACAAGAATGGCTCATGCCATTGGCGCTGACTCTGAATGAGACGCTTTCGAACTGTTTTGAACATGCTTTTCCTGACGAACGGGTCGGAGAAGTGCATGTGAGCCTGTTTTTTGGACCGCAAGGCGGAAAATTAGTCGTTCGTGATGACGGTTTAGGCCTGCCTCCAGACTTTGGGCCTGCCGCAACGACAGGGCTAGGTTTGAAAATCCTCGCCGTTTTTGCCGAACAAATGCGCGGACAGCTTAGTGTCGGCGCCGGAAATTCTGGTGGCACAGAAATTCAATTGCGATTTCCTATAGCATATGCTGATATTTAGAGTTAGCGTGATAACGCTAATTCAAAATGAGTAGTTCTGACAGCATCCGCATTCTAATCGTCGAGAACGAAGGGCTCGTCGGCTGTGACATGGCTGCAAGTCTGGACGGCTTCGGCTATCGTGTTGTTGGCACCTGCTCCACAGGGGAGGCGGCTTTGCGTCTTCATGATGAGCTGCATCCTGACCTTGTCTTGATGGATGTCCATTTAGATGGGGCCTTGGATGGCATCGAAACGGCGAAGCGCATGCAGCAAAAAGGACCTGTTGCCGTGGTCTATGCCACGGCCTGTGCTGATCTGGAGACCGTGAATCGAGCTCGGGAGACGCAACCTTATGGGTACCTCTTAAAACCCTTCAGCCAGGATGAGCTGCGGCTGACCGTAGAAGTGGCTGCCTCGCGATACTTGAGTGATAAGGAAAAACGTGGTCGCGAGCAGAGTTACTTTGAGACCTTTCAAAGCTTGGCAGATGGAGTCATCGCTGCGGATCTAGCAGGTCTGATCGTCTTTATGAATCCAGCCGCTGCCAAAATCACGGGCTGGGCACAGGAAAAAGTCGTCGGTCGTTCCCTGCACGAAGTGTTTCGTATCTACCACTCCAGTGGAGAACCTGCGGCGGTGGAATTAAGCACCGCCAGTCATCCGGCGCAGGAGCGAACGGTTTGGCTGACCACATTGAATGGCAGCCGAGTCGCAGTTCAGGATCGCTCGACACCGCTCAGAGATCATTCCGGTCAATTGACTGGCGTTGTGATCCTCTTTCGTGGATTATCCACCCCTGTGTCAGAAAATCTACCCACAGCCAGCTCCGCCGCAGAACGCGCTGCCCAAGCGCCCCTCGTGGACGTGGTGGAAAGCATTTCAGATCCACTCATCGCCCTGGATGGCAGTTGGAAACTGATCTATGCCAACGCCAGCGCGCAGAGACTTTTCGAGCGCGGGCCGGAGAACCTTTTGGGGGCCAATTTGTGGGATCTTTTGCCTGCGGCGACCCGTGAGTCTCACTATGAAGCCCTGGCTCATGCCTTGCTGCATCGTGAGTCGGTGACTCGTGAGCTTTACTTTGAAGAGAAGCAAACTTGGTTAGAAATCCGTGGGCATCCGTTTGCGGAAGGTTTGCTGGTACTCATGCAGGACATCACCAGCCGGCGTGAGGAGGCCGAACGGCGGAACCGTATGGATCGCCTGGAATCCCTGGGCCTGCTGGCCCGTGGTTTTGCCCATGAGTTTAACAACTTACTAACCGTCTTGTTAGGTAACATTTCTCTCGCAGAGATGCGTTTGCGCAGTGCGGTGCAATTGCCTGAGTTGCATACGGCCAAGCAGGCTACCCTCCAAGCTCAGGGGCTGGTTCAGCAGTTGCTGACCTTTGCCCGTGGCGGTGCGCCCATCAAACGTCCGACGCAATTGGGAGATCTCGTCGAGCAGTTCTTCCTGCATCATAGCCGCGCTACACGCATCGAGTATCGCTTGGAGCTGGCTCCGCGTTTGCCCAATCTTGCGGTGGACCCTGCGCAGATTCGTCGTTTGTTAGGCAATCTGATCCGCAATGCCGAGCAGGCTCAATCTGAAGGTGGCGTCATCATTGTGCGCTGTGTGCCAGCGGATCCCGGGGAAATGTTTCCGCATGAATTGGTCAATGATCATCCTTCTCAGCCGACGGGAATCGTCATTGAAGTGCATGATCGCGGGGATGGCATTTCTACCGAGAATTTAGCCCATATTTTTGAACCCTACTTCAGCACTCGCAAAGCTGAAAATGCCACAGGACTTGGCCTAACCGTTTGTGAATCCATCGCCAAAGCTCACGGTGGATCCATTTCTGTGCGCAGTGAAAGCGGGCAGGGCACCACCGTGCGCTTTTACCTGCCAGTGGATGCCGATGGTGAGGAAGTGGATGCCATGGGCATCAGCACCGCCTTCGACAATGCGCCAGAATCAGCCACGCCGAGAATCCTGGTTCTGGAAGATGACCCCCTTGTTCGTAGCCTGATCGTGCGCAATCTCAGCAGTCAGAACTACGAAATCGCTGAAAGCGCTGAAGGCAGCGAAACCGTGCGGCTTTACCAGGAATCCATGCAGGAGGGGCGGCCTTATGACTTGGTCATTTTAGACCTCTCCATTCCCAATGGCATGGGTGGCGTTCGTGCCATGGAAAGACTGCGTCAGCTAAATCCAGAAGTTCTCGCCATCGTTTCCAGCGGCTATTCGGATGACCCCGTCATGGCAAAACCTGCCGCCTATGGCTTCGCCGCTGTGCTGCCCAAGCCCTACGAACCTGCGGATATGATCCGTTTGGTGAAAGCCGTGCTCGCCCAGCGGACAGTCCGGCAATAGCCAAAAAAAGCCGCCTGTTTCCAGGCGGCGAGACTCACGAGAGAAATGGACGAAGATGACTACTTCGTTTCAGCCAACACGCGTTTGATATCAGCAGCCTGCTCCGAGGTGGAGGCTTTCACGTCTTTCCAGACGATCTTATCGCCTTTGATCAAAAACGCCTGACGAGTCGCCAAGTTCATCGTTCCCTTGACCATGCGTTCCACTTTGAAGGCGTCCACGATCTTGCCTTCAGGATCTGCAATCAGATCATAGGGCAGGGTGAAGTCATCTTTGAACTTCTTCTGGGCATCTGGTTTGTCGAATGACACACCCAAGACCTGCACGCCTTCTTTGCTGAGTTCAGCAAAAGCATCGCGCATGGAGCAGGCCTGCTTCGTGCACCCAGGCGTATTGGCCTTGGGGTAAAAGAAGACCACCGTGGGGCCTTTGGCATAGACATCAGCAAAATTGACAGTGGCACCGTCTTGGTTGATTCCAGAGACCTGTGGGGCAGGGAGACTGACCTTTTCACCTTCACCCGCATGGGCGCTGGTAAAAAGACTGGCGGCAAGAGCAAAGATTGTCAGGGTGTATTTCATGAGTTTGAGTGGGAAGAATATCAGCGTGTCGCTGAAGACGCTTCATAAAACGCATGAGCTAGCCGACTTATTCCCAAGACCGCTTACGTATGTTTTATGACGCCCATAATCACCTCCAGGATACTCGCCTTGACCCATGGCGAGCCGAGATCATGGCCGATTTGGAAAAATCAGATCTCGCTGAAGCAGTTGTCAATGGAACTCAGGAGAGTGACTGGCAGGCCGTGGCGGATTTGGCCCAGAAATATCCCTGGGTTCGTCCATCCTTTGGGCTTCACCCCTGGCACGTTCAGGGACGCAGCTCCCAATGGTATGAGCGACTGGATGATTTCTTGAAACAGTACCCTACCGCCGCAATTGGCGAAATCGGCCTGGATCGCTGGATCGAAAACTCAGACATGGAGGCCCAACGCGACTGCTTCCGTAAGCAGCTCGCGCTCGCCGTCGAGCGAGATCGTCCCGTCACCATCCACTGTCTTCGCGCTTGGGGGATGCTGGTAGAAGAACTTCGTTCGCATCCACTGCCCAGACGCGGCTTCCTTCTACACTCCTATGGTGGCCCTGTGGAAATGATTCCAGAGTTCGTCAAAATGGGTGCCTATTTCTCACTCTCTCCCTATTTTGGCCATGCCCGTAAAGCCGCCCAACTGGCCACATTCAAAGCCGTTCCGATAGACCGAATCCTCGCCGAAACCGATGCCCCCGACATGCGTCCCCCCGATGACCTGAATCCTCATCCGTTAGGCAGACAAGACACCCCACTCAATCATCCCGCGAATCTAAGCGTGAGCTATGCGCTGCTGGGGGAAATTAAGGTCAAGTCTAATAAGGAAATCACGCGGCAGATCGAACAAAATTACCGTCATTTTTTTGTTCGTAATTTATAAAGATGTTTTTTTAGAGTCTAAGTTATTCGGGGTGATGTTTCGAGATGGTGTAAATGACTTTGTTAAACTTCTCGCGAACACGACAGCGGGCATCTCTATCATGTGATGTAGTAGTAAAGCGATGCTGGTCACTCCTAGAAGAGTGATAATGAATAACACCCAGAGAGGTGATGTCAGCCTATCATCAGCGTTGAGTTTGCATAACCCAATCATAATTGGGTAATGTAAAATGTACATGCCATAGGAAATATCATATTTCAATTTTCGCTGTACACTATCTAAACGCATTCTGACGAAAGGACAATGAGATGCTATAATAATGAATCCGGCACTGCCAAAGGCGCATAGATAGTAGCTAATCCAATGATTTGAGATTACGTATCTATAAGACACACATGAATATAGTAGGACACTTAACGCAATAAAAGCCAACCATCCGTATAGATTGAATTTATTCCAAATTTTGGCCGGTAGCCGATGTATCATAGCACCTATGCCGAATTGACCTAAAATTGCGGCAGTCCCAACAACATGTTCTTCCAGCCAGCCACTGCCGAAGACTAATACAGCTAGGATTAAACAGGCGACTGTTAAATTAGTGCGGAAAAGAAACCAGATGAGAAATGGGAAGACGATGGCAATTTTAGCTTCCGTCATTAACGTCCAAACTGGAGGGATGGCAAAATCTGACTTCATTCCAGGAGCCAGCAGAGTTGTTTGCAAAAGCCATTGTTTTAACTGAATCCCTTTACCGAGCAGAAAACTTGCTCCCATTTCGCCAGGCACAACGAGGTTGCCATTTGAATAAATCCAAAATAGAACAAACGAACTCAATCCGAGTGCGAACCAATAGACTGGATATATTCGGAAGGCGCGTCGAATACCGAAGCTAAAATAAGATCCTAAAGAAGGTTGAGCGCGAGAAAGGGAGATGGATAGTACATAACCACTTAGTACAAAAAATAAAGTAACCGCTCCTTTTGCATCAAGTATTCCAGAAGTTAATATATGATTTCTAGGAATAGCAAATATGATGAAAAAATGTTGAACAAAGACGATGAGTGAAGCGGCAAGTCTCAAGGCGTCTAATGCCAGTAAGCGATCCCCTGAGATAAGGCCTGAGTGTTGATTTTTTGGTTCCATTGTATGGATTAGAAAGTCCTGCTTAGAGTCTGATAGGAAGTTAAGCTTACGCGGAACTGGAAGAAATTAGATTGGCCGGGAATACCTTTGGAAATCGTTGATGAAGATCATCGTATATGGGCCAAAGTTGGGTAGCCTGATTGGGATAGCTAAAAGCTGGATAAGGTCGCCAGTGTGGTTGTATCAAACCCTGTGTGAAAACACCACTTTTTAGCAAAGCATTTGCTTGAATGCTTTTTTCAATTCCGAGCAGCGTCGTAAAACAAGAGACGTTCTCAGCAGCCCATTTCGCAGAATTAAGTTGTTGTCCTTTCTTGAGAAGCTTCATCAAATCTTCTGCCATATAGCCAGGGCGTAAAAAGGAACCCGTACGTTCATTGATGTGCGCAGCGGAACCAATGCTTGCCCCTTCTCTCATGGCGATCGCGCAGCCAGCGAATAAAGATTCAACCATAGCTACGCAGCCACCTTCTCGCCGACTATTCACCATGGAGATTTTAGCATCACATTGGAGATGGGTAACTTCTTCAATTGAGAGGGATTCCCGAATATCGAGTGTTTGGGGAACTCCAATCTGTTTTGCAAGCCTCTGGATGGTTTCGAGAGTGTTGGTTCCTTCTTTTTGTCCAACCAAGACTACACGCAGCTTGGCTGGCATTTGAGTGAGCGCTTGGAAAAATTCCCAATGACGTTTGAAGGCCCCCCAATTAGCAATCATCAAGATATCAATGGAGCGCTCATCCCACTGTTTAGGTTGGTAAAACGTCGGGTTTATCCAATCACAGGCCAAGCCTGGGAGACAACGGACTTTCGGATGAAAAGCTGCTAAACGTGTGCGTTCCCCATGAGTTGCAGGTTGAATCCACAGACCATCGGGAAGAATCGAAGCAGCAAAGCCTAATAGGCTATAGTCTGTGGGAGTCCAACTTGCGGCAAGAATGATCTCGAAGCGATCAGTGATCCATTTTAACTCGGACTCATTTAAGCCTAAAACGAGGCGGGCAAGGTTGTATTCAAAGTAGGCTAGAATGACGCCCTTTTCACCAGCAGCCCCTGGGGCCTTTAAAATGATCGTGCGGGTCAGCGCAGGCTGTTGTTTGACGATGCCTGGCAATCTAGAGCGCTCAAGTAAGGCGGCTTTCCAGGTTCCTGTATTGGCCTTCTCCGCCATCTGGTGGATATCCTTCATGATAGGCTTCCACGCCGATTCACGATCACACAAACTGAGGGCGCGTGTTAGGATAGCAAGCCGTTTAGGGCCTTGAGTAAATCTAGCGAGTAAACGCAGGCATTGACCGAGTCCCTCGCGAATCACTTCGGAGTAACGTAGCTCGTCTTCTACGCGTCTAAGTAAGAGATCAATGGAAGCGGTAACTTTCATGAATGCTCATCGTGTGGCGGCTTTTGCCCCAAGATGTTCCACCCTTGTGTATTGAGTGGCTCTTTATCCCATTGGTCCAGCCATAGGAGAGGAACTTTTAAAACCAAACCGAAGACGATTCTCCCAATGAACTCTAACGGCTTTTTAAGTAGAGGGGGTAAAGCGGACCTTTGAATAAAACGAATCGTCCAGTGAAGGTTGTAAGCCAACAGCGCGAAGTGTCCGCCTTGGGCTTGTTCCTTTAAAATCTGGAGTCCTGCCGCATCAAAAAGGAGTCGAAGCCCCAGATTGGTGAAGTTGAAATAATTCCAGGGGAGGTTGTGAAGCGGCGAAGACTGAGGGGTGGTCAGGAAAAGATGGCCTCCTGGTTTTAAGACGCGAGCCATCTCGGACACCACTTTTTTGGGATCTTGCACATGTTCGAGTACCTGGGTGGAAAGAACGATGTCATAGGTGCCAGTGTCGAATGGCAAGGCGGAAACATCAGCAGTAAAATCGACTCCTGGCCCTGGGCTGAAGTCGCAGGTATGAAGGGTGGCCCCGGTGGCCAAAAGCTCTCGACGCAGGTACTGTTCATGTTCATGGCCTGAACCTGCATCCAGCACCATCATCCCTGGTTTCATGAGGGGAATGGCTTCCTTTCGGATGAATTCATGCACATACCAGCGCTCCACTTGGAGGCGTTCGTGCAGACGAGAAGGCAATAGAGTGGAGCCGAGTGACATCAGTCTTGATTGGGTGTTGCATCGTAGAAATGCCAATCAGGCATTTCAGAGGTTTGAAACCGCTCTGGACTTACCCTGTCTAGCTTCACTGTCAAGGCGTTGCCTGGATGGCTGTATAGATGACACAAGGATTCGTGAATTCGGTCACGTTTTTAAGATGTCGCCGAATCTGCTTTTGGACTAGCCTTTCAGTTGCTCATGGCTGAGG
>JAOZVT010000136.1 GCA_025869455.1 Prosthecobacter sp. | reverse complement strand
CAATATGAGGCAGTTCCTGTGCATCCATGAGTGAAGAAATAAAATGAAAGCCGAAGACTTAAAAGCAGCGGTGAAGGGCTTGTTATTACCCCTATTGAAACCATAGGCTTTTCAATTAACAATACAAAAACGGCGGGAAATTGGGCGTAAATTCGTTTTATTGATTCCCTAAGCTCTCAAATGGGATGAGTGGCGTTTGAACCCAGACTCCGAGATTCAGCACGTGACAGCGGCTGTGATCAATCGCGGAGTTCGGGTTGATAGGGCACTTGTTCCTCATTTTGGGCTTTGAACTTTCCTCCGGGGCCTCTAAAACATTAGCCACTCCGTTTATCATGCCTAAATCCAGTCTCACCAAAGATGAAGTCAAAGCCATGCTCCTGCTGGCTTGTGAACGTATCATTGCCGCCGAACCAGAACTCTCCGAAGCAGATCGTAATCTGGGAGATGGAGATCATGGTCTCGGCATGGAACGTGGCATGAGGGCGGCCACGGAGAAATTAGAGTCTGGTGACGTAGAGTCCGTGGAGAAAGCTTTTTCATCCGTCGGTATGGCCATGATGAGCAGCATGGGCGGAGCCTCGGGTGCGATCTTTGGTACCTTTTTCCGCAATGGTGGTAAGGCCCTAAAGGAGATGGAGACTTTTGACTCGGCTGCCCTGGCCGCTTTCCTACAAGCCGGGGTGGATGGCGTAAAGCAGCGTGGTGGAGCTTCCGTGGGGGATAAAACTGTCGTCGATGCCATGCAGCCAGCGGCGGATAAAGCCGCTGAGGTGACGGGACAGAGCCTCCCTGAGGCGGTCGTGGCCGCCCATGAAGCTGCTCTAGCGGGCCTGGAAGCTAGCAAAAGCATGATCGCTAAATTTGGCCGCGCCAAAACATTGGGAGAAGCCTGCATCGGTTTCCCTGACGCAGGGGCTCTTTCCGTGACGATCATCATCGGCGCGATGAAAGACTACATCACCGCTTAGGCCGCTTACTCCCAAGATCTCAAAAGCGCGTGGCCCTCACGAAAGCGTGGGGCCAAGGCCAGGGCATCCAGCAGATGTTTCTTGGCTTCCTCCGCATTGGACTCATGCAGCAGCTTGGCTAGGCGAAAGTGAGTTTGGGCTGCCGTCGCGGGATCTAACACCAGAAGCCGACGATAGGCCGTGATCGCTTCTTCGGATCGGCCTTGCGCCTCGGCAGCTTCCGCTAAGGCTTGCTGGGGGCTTCTTAGAAAGGGGTTCAGGGCGATGGCACGCTCCGCATTGATTTGCAGAGCTGCCCAATCTTGGCGGGAAGCGTCTTCTTCAATCAGCCGCAGAAACACGGGCATGGCTCCAGATTCGTGTTCGGCGATGTAGCGCAGGACGGTGATTTCTTCGTCTTCGCGTTTCAATTCACGCAGCGCTTCGACTTTCAATTGGTAGCCGCTTTGGCCGCTCGTGTCTTCTGGCAGCAGTTGGATGAGTTGGTCCGCAGTTTTGATGACTTCCTCCCAGTTCTCTTGCTGGACCAGAGCCTCCGCTTGACGACGAATAGCCCAGAGGTTTTTCGGGTGCTGTTGTATGAAGGCGGAGAGAGATTCTTGATCCAGCGGGTTCACCTCTTCCGGCGTGGGTTTTTTCCAATCAGCCAAGGCTCCCCATTGTTCCTTGGCTTGATTCTTCAGGTGTTCAGCGAAGTCTTTTTCGAGCTTGCCGATGTCTTCCGTGTTTGCGGCGATGGCGTCATTGATGCGTTTTCCTTCAGCCAAATCACGCAGGATGTGCTGGAAAGACTCAGGGCCAAAACGCTCCAGCAAATAAGCCACCACTTGGCTGGACTGAAAGTAAGC
>JAOZVT010000135.1 GCA_025869455.1 Prosthecobacter sp. | reverse complement strand
TCTTGGAGACGACAACAACAGCGCGGCGTTCATCCTCAACGGGAACAACACATTGACCTTCGACAATGGTGGAGCAGGAGCCATTCTGGATCACAACGTCGGATCAGGAACCACGGGTGGACCAAATAAAAGCCCGTCTAGTAGCGACCGTTTAGAAATGGATGTCATCCTCAATGATAGCATGACCATTTATGCAGACCGGAATATTGAATTTCGCGGCATTTGGGATGCTCAAGGTAATGAAATTGTCGTCAATGGTACTGGCCGCACCCTGTTTCAAGGAAACAATGGAACCACAACCAACGGCCGCGTCATTAATGCCGGGAAAATCACCGTTAATGAAGGTGAACTCCGCTTTGATGGTCAGGCTGGAGGGGTTGCCAACTACATTGACACACCGCTCGTTGACTTGAGCAATGGTATTATCGGAACTGGCACGCGAGTCTTTGCTAAGCTGTATCTCGTTAATACTGAGGCAACCCAAGACTTTGACCTTAACATGAATGGTGGAGCTTGGTTCGTTAACGATCTTGGAAATAGTGATCAAACTTTCACGGGCAACATCGTTCTAACCAATTCTGCAACAACCAACATTATTGATCTCAATGATGCTGGCACTCCAGAAGTACACACCTTCACGGGCGTCATCTCAGGCACTGGTGGCTTTTCGAAAATTAACAGTGGTGCAATGGTGCTGACGAACAACAACACCTTCGAAGGTGATCTGTATGTGCAGCGTGGTCGGTCAACAAATTTAGGCAGTGTTCACATCCAAGGTGCGAATGGAGCCATTTCAGCAACAAGTGGACTCACTCTCAGTCGAGATGGCAGCTTGTATTTAGACAATAGTTCTTCCGTTAACAATAACCGTATCAATGATACTGCAGATATTACGCTAAGGGGTTCAGGGCGTATCCGTTTGATTGGAAACTCTGCCAGCGCTGTCTCTGAAACCGTCGGTAATTTACTCATTGATACCGGTGCTGGACGGATCAACATGGATCTGGATAATACAACGCCGAATGACCTAACTTGGAATTTTGCAAGTTTGAGTCGCAGTCAAGGGGCTGTCGCACAGTTTCAAGTTCTGGATAACACACCCGGTGCTTTTGGCTCTACCGCCAAAGTCTATATTGCAGACGCTGGTGCTGCTTTGACCCAATATGGTAGCGGAGGAGCGAATGGAACGAGCACTCAAGATATTGTCGTCGGTGTCTTTGGCGGCGTGAATGACATCTCCAACCACTTCATGACATTTGATAAGAGCGACCCTACTCAACTCCGCCCGCTTGATTTTACCACAGAGTATCTCCTGCCCCGTGATTTTGGTGTCAATGGTACGACCCCCTTCACTTTTGATGAAGCTTACAATGCCACCTATGGCCTCAATCAAAACCTCAACATCAATTACAATACCACCATTGATGGGGAGATTGATAATTATGCAAATAACCCTATTCGCATCAGAACAGACACAGCATTTAATTCTCTGAGATTCGGAACAGAAACCCCCACGAATGGTGCCAACACAAATGAACTAGGCTCCACCCTAAGCCTAGATGCGGGCATGCGGTTGTATCTTGGGGATTCGTTGGCCGTTAATACAGGGCTGGCAGCAGACACAAATGGTTCTGGCATGATTCTTTTTGGGCGTGCAGTAAATGGCACCAGTCCAGGTAGCAATCAATACATCACTGGCGGTATTATTGATTTCGGATCTCGTGAAGCCATCATTGTCAATGAAAGTGGAAACAGTGCCCTCTTACGCACAGAGATCACAGGCACGGGAGGCCTAACAAAAGCAGGTGCCCAAACAATCTAT
>JAOZVT010000134.1 GCA_025869455.1 Prosthecobacter sp. | reverse complement strand
GTCACAGGGAAAAAGTATTAATGAGAAAGGAGTGAAGCGTGTTGATGCAACAGCCTTTGCAAAACCCGGCAACCCGATCGGCGGAATCATTGTGAAAGGTGGAAAAAATCCTGGTGGGGGAATGACGAGCCTGATGGTGGATGATAAAGGCACGATCAAGTTCGATGTATTGGAAGCAGGAGATTATAAATTCATTATACAGACACTGGAGGATCCTGCGCAGCAGAAGGGAAAGAAGAAGGTAGTGGAGAAGGCGACAAGTGGATTGAAGGATACGCTTAAAACAAACGTGTAATGCGAATGATTTGCGAATGAGCGCGGATGGTCGCGAATGGGTGCGTGGGGTGATGAGGAGAACCTGGGGCTTGAAAAAGCGTGATTGTGTGATGTGGGCGCCTGGTAATCGAGAGTATAAAATAATTTGTGTAAACAGTAGAGTAACTGTACTTAGAGTCGGCACCTGTTTTCAAAGATAGTTACAAATTGATGGAGTATGAGGCCCCAGTTCTGAGGCAGCATATTCCATTTTTTTTCGATATTGATGATGGCAAGATAGACTGCCTTTTGCGCAGCGTTGTCGTCAACAAACTGCACTTTGGTCTTGGTGTACTTGCGTATACCGCGGTTTAGATTTTCGATCGTGTTGGTGGTGTAAATGATCTTTCTGATCTCCAGCGGGAAGTCAAAATAGTTAGTCAGATTTTCCCAGTTAGCGCGCCAGGAGGAGATAGCGTGTTTGTATTTGTGCCCCCATTTGGCATCCAGGTTTTCCAGTGCATCTTCGGCAGCTTGTTTATTGGTAGCTGCGTAAACAGCTCTGAGATCAGCACAGAATGATTTTCTGTCTTTCCAGACAACGTATTTGCAGCTATTGCGGATCTGATGAACGATACATAGTTGCGTAACCGTATCAGGGAAAACCCCTTTGATCGCGTCCGTAAATCCTTTGAGGTTATCGGTGCAGGCGATCAGGATATCTTCCACTCCTCTGGCCTTGAGATCGGTGAGTACGCCCATCCAGAAGGAAGCGGACTCGGTCTCTGCCATCCACATACCGAGCACTTCTTTGAGCCCATCATTTTTAAGCCCGATGACCAGGTAAATGCATTTGTTGATGTACTTGCCGTTCTGCTTTACTTTCAATACAATACCATCCATCCAAACGGTAAAATAAACCGACTCTAAGGGACGGTTCTGCCATTCCTTAACATGCTCTATAATGCGGTTGGTCACATTGGAGATCGTGCCTTCGCTGACATCCACCCCATATATTTCTTTGACATGGCTGGAGATGTCTGAAGTGGTCATGCCCCGGCTATACATGCCGATGATGGACTCTTCCAGCTTATCACTCATCCGGGAGCCTTTGGGGATAAGCTGCGGCTCAAACTCGCTGTTGCGATCCCTGGGGATATTGAGCACCAGGTCACCCAGTGAGTCCGTTTTTACTTTCTTGGAATAAGAGCCATTGCGGCTATTGCCGCTGTTGTGCCCTTCGCGGCTATGTTTTTCATAGCCCAGATGTTCATCCAGTTCGGCTTTAAGCATCTCTTCGACACCGCGCTTGTACAGCTCGCCGAAGAACGACTGAAAGTCTTCTTTGCTCTTGAATTGCTTGAAAAAATCCTGTGGGAGATCTGATTGATTGTCCATAAACTGTATTTAAAGTTAACAAAAATGCGGGGGCTTACTGCCGCGCCGTATCCCAAGCCGGTTCCGCTTCGTTCGGCTCCGCTACGCACCCCCTCAATGAGCGGATACGGCTTTGGTGGTTAACGCAGATTACAGTGTATATATAACTACGATAACAAATGACAAAAAAC
>JAOZVT010000133.1 GCA_025869455.1 Prosthecobacter sp. | reverse complement strand
CACGCCCCCGGCAGGTACCACGAAAAAGCGGCTGCTTTCGCGCAATGACTACCTGGCGCCGCTCCCCCTACCTACCGGAGAAAAACCGCAGGACGTGCTCAATACCATCTGGCGCAAGAACGAGGTTTTTCTTGATATTGGTAACTACAGCATTGGATCGGCAGTAATGGTGCTATGGCCGTCACTAATGGTATTTGTGTTTATGGGGGTTATCACTCCAGCCCCCGGGTTGATCTGGATTGCGGCGTTATTGATCATTGGTATCCCTTCAATATTTGTGATTCAAGGCCTCTTTCGCGAAGTCCCTTTACCCATACGCTTCAACCGCCAACGCCGCGAAGTCTGCGTGCCTCGCGACAACGGTGAATACTGGATTGTCCCGTGGGAAACCGTAACAGCCGCCGCCACTCAGCAGTCATCCGTCAGTCAGGCCGGCAAAGCCACAATGGGTCTACTGGTCATCGGTTTCGAAAATCCAGACCCGCACGCCACGGAAGACAACAGACACTTTTCCCTAGGTTTCAACTGCGGCGGCGGCACTACCGCGATGGCTTTGTGGGAATGCATACGCAGTTACATGGAAATTGGCCCGCAAGTTTTGCCACAGACAAATGACTTTGAGGGTGGTCGAGAAAAGCTGCGAGGCCGAAGCGTCTTCTGGGGGATTTGTTGTGAATATGTGGATGGCATCAGACACCATCTGGTCGCGCAAGAAGTCGGTAAGGCAGCGTGGCTGGTCATTGGTGCTGTGCTTTTTGGCGCTCCACTGGCAATGATGTTGCAAGAGTGGAAGTTATCGCCTCCCCCGGATCTGCCCCATCCCGACATCATCGAATGGTCAAAACCACTCCCTGCGGATGACTGGGCCAAACGTTCCCCAGAGCTGGAAGCTGCCATCGCTCAGCGCGAAGCTGAGCTAGCCGAGCAAGCCTTGCTGATGAGTCGGTGCTGAGCCAATGACGTCTCGACTGCCCGATCTGCCCATCCCCGGACAAGGCGATTTGCCGGACTACGAGGTCCGTCTCCCGATGCACCTGCGGCCCGACGCCAATCGGTTGATCCGCTATCTGCACGAATTGCCGTATCGGCGAGTGAAGTTTTGCCCATGGTGTAGCAACACCAATCTGACCTGCCAGACTCATCCGGCCCGTCGGCTACCGTACTACTACTGCGGCTCATGTCAGAAAGGCTGCAACAGTCTGAGCGATACGCCGTTCGCCAATCTGCGCCGTATGGAGCTGTGGTCCACGTTTGCGCTTTACTTGTTGGCCGGCTGGTCCAGTGTCCAGATAGCGCCTCGTCTGGGAATGAACCATAAGGTCTATTTCAGTTGGGGCAAAGCAACCCGCGAGGTGATGGCCGAAGAGTGCCCTGAGTTGTATCAGTGGTGGACGACGCGACATTACCGGGAAAACCTGCAAGCCCCCGAGCATATTGCTGCGCAGCAGCAAGCGGTCATGGCCTGGATCGACACGATGCTCAATGCCCGGCACGCGATATGCCCCAAGTGTAAAGGCGATCGAACCTATCGAATCACAGGGATTCGTCCCAAGTTCAAATGTGACCCCTGTGTGACCTGCTTTTCCATTCTGTCTGGAACGCCATTGGAAGGGATGATCCGGCCTGACCTCTGGCTAGACTTCGTGAAAGGGGTGATGAATGGTCAAAGCATCCCGGATCTCAAGCGCAGTTCCGGGCTGGGCATGGGGGCCAGTACACGCTGGCGGCGACAGTTTTTGTTATTGATCGAAGCGTTGGGGCACGCTGAGCTACTGGGATGGATCACCTGGATGCGTAGTCGGCGAAACAATGAAGCGGTCAGT
>JAOZVT010000132.1 GCA_025869455.1 Prosthecobacter sp. | reverse complement strand
CACTCCATGGCCTCTCAGGAGGGGGGATGGTCCGACCGGAAGAACTTGTCACTCTTTATTCGGCCACCCAGCTTGGCATGAAGGTGCCAAGCTTGGAGGAGCGAGAAGCGTTAATTCAGAGGGCGCATCAGCAGCTCGGGCACCGCGCCCGCGATGGGCTCTTCAAACAGCTCTACGCAGACGGCTATTACTGGGCTAGCATGCGGCAAGAGTGCCAAAGTGTAGCAGATCGCTGCGAGGCTTGTATGAAGGAAGATGTCTCGAAAAGGGGTTTCCATCCATTGGCGCTCCTCGAGCGCACCTTTCCATTCGAACTCGTGTCAGCTGACCTTTTCGGGCCGATGCCCATGTCCGACAAAGGGTACAACTACGCACTCATTCTCGTTGATGCGGCATCGCGCTATTGTATCGCGCGGGCTCTGCAATCAAAGACCGCTGAAGATGTGGCGGCAGCGATGCTCTCCATATTCTGGGAGCACGGTTTCCCGAAATGCCTGCGATCTGACAGGGGTAGGGAATTTGTGAACCAGATAGTCTCAGAGCTTGCCAGCCGCGCCGAGATTGTCGTGGAGACCACACCACCATACTCCCCTCAGAGCAATGGCTCTGCAGAGAGTCACGTCAAACTTGTGCGCCAGGCCCTCAAGCGAATCATGGACGAGGCCGGCGCTGCTCCCAACCAGTGGCCTGACTACTTGACCGCGGCGACGTGGGCAGCCAACAACCGGGTGGCCGCGCGGCACATGAGCAAGCCAATCGAGCTCTATCTTGGCCGTTCAGTTCATGCGCTGCATCCGCTCAGCCGCCAGTCATCTGACGCGCCCTCTCAGGATGTGCCAACTCTCGAGCAGCTCTCAGATCGCGTCAAGTGGCTCAACGAGGTAATATGGCCAGCGGCACGCTCGGCCACGTCTGCGCACAATGCTCGTCGCAAAATGATGGTCGACAACTCGAGACGTCAGTTGGCCCTGCACCCCGGCGATGTGGTAATGGTGGAGGCTCCTCCCCGATCACCAAAGCACGCCCCTGCCTTCACAGGGCCCTTCACTGTGTTGGAGCCGCACTCCAAACTCAAGTCTGCTTATCGTCTGCTCCAGCAAGACGGAACTCTCCTTCCAGCTCCAGTCGCCGTCCAGAGGCTCAAGCTAGTTAGCCGAGCCGACGTGGAGGACGAGTATCTCGTTGACCGGATACTTGACGAGCGTCAACTCAGTGGAAGGCCCAAGGAATTCCTGGTCGCCTGGGAAGGATATGATGAGCCGTCTTGGGAACCCGAGAGCTCATTCATATCTTCCGATGGCACGAAGACTCAGCAGTTACTCGATTTCCTGAGCGCTCCGCGTTCATTCTCGGGGAGGGTTGTGACGGGAGACGCTAAAAGTTGATAGAACTTTTAGCGTTTATTATTTGTCGATGATTTTTAATTTATTTTTTTAACACCAATATTATTAATAATAAAGTTTAGGATAATTGACCTTTTGCTACAAGTCTTATGATCTCGCCTTGATCTGGGGCATCTCAGCTTGGCCTCAAGGAGTCACACTCTATTGTGGCTTCGAAAGCGTCAACCTGAACCCTGGCTCTGTTTTAACCACTGAAGCTCTTCTTGTGAATCCCGACTGTCTCAGCTGCAACGCCCCCGACCTTGGGAATAATGTTGGACCTAACGATTACATCGTCAACATTTATCTGAACTCACCGGCGACAAAAATCACGAATCAATCGAATACTACTCCGGTTCTAGGAAGCAGCAGATGTCCTCTCGATCCCGTTCAAAATATTTCGAGAATTCAAATGAAGAAAATCAAGAGAGTCCAATCGAG
>JAOZVT010000131.1 GCA_025869455.1 Prosthecobacter sp. | reverse complement strand
CACAGTCGGCTACGGTGGTCCCGTGGACCCCTACACCAACGAGCGCGGAGCCGTCTGGAAAATTGTGCCTACCCAAAAGGTTGGCAAAGACGCCATCACCGCACCGCTTGGGCGCAAGTAATTTGGGGCAAAGTGCCCCGCTAAGCTTCAGCCGATCTGTACCAACACGATCGGCTGAAGCCTTACCCTGAACTTAATTTAAAAAACACCTCTTATGCTACGCTCCATTCTCTTTTCATGCCTTTGCCTAACCAGCATTGCTTACGCCCAAACTCCGCCACCTGAGCACAATCATGGCGCTGAGATTCCAGGGCTCAAAAAGGAACTCTTCGCAGGCATCACGGCTGACGACTTGCTCAAACTGGGAGACTCTCCCAAAAGCGTCAAAGTCATTTTAGTCGCCACTTTCAATGCCGCAAATGCGGGGATGAATTTCAATGGCTACTCTCACGGAAATGCCGTGCTTACCGTCCCTGTGGGTTGGAAAGTCGATGTCACCTTCATCAATCCCAGCCCCATTCCTCACAGCGCCATTGTCATCGACAAAGCCGACACCAAAAAGCTGCAAGTCCCCGAGCCCTACTTCGAAGGAGGAGCCACCCCGAAGCACATTGTCGGCATGAGCATGGGCAAAGCTGAATTCAGCTTCACGCCAGATGAAGCCGGTGAATTTGCACTCGCCTGCGGCTTCCCCACCCATGCCCTGTCAGGACATTGGGTCGCGCTTAACATCAGCGCCGACGCCAAGGTGCCGACCCTGCAATTTGGTGAGCAACCCGCCAAAGAAATCAAGTAACCAAAATCCGTCCAGAGGCGTGCGGATCAATCCTCGCGCCCTGGACTTTCGGTGCTAGCACCACCCCCGATGACTTCATTGTCATCGAGATCATAGCCCACCACCTCGACCTCGCCTCGGCGCACTTTCTTCTGCGACATAGCCACGGACACCCAGCGAAATTCCTCGCTATTATCCAGCAGCACCTTCATGACCATGGTCAGCGGCACGGCCAAAAACATGCCCAAAGGCCCCCACAGCCAGCCCCAAAAAATGACTGATAAAACGACCACCAAAGCCGAGATCCCAAAGCGATTTCCCAGGAGTGTCGGCTGCACAAAGTTATCCAGGGCAAAGTTGATGCCACCATAACCGATGGCCACACCAATGGCCGCCCCACCACCATGCTGCACCAGGGCTTCAATGATGGCCGGAATGCTGGCGGCAGAACTACCCACCGCTGGGATGTAGTTAAAAACAAACGCCAGGATGGCCCACAGCAAAGGATACTGAAGATCAAAGAACCAGCACCAAGCCCCCGCCAGCAGACCGGTGAGAGCACTGATCAAGGTCTTGATCCCCAAGTATTTTTGAATGTCTGAAACACTGCGCATCAGGCCGCTGAAATCAGGTCCACCCGCCAACCGCACCGCCTCCAAGCGACGCTGTGTCCCCGTGGCCTCCATGAGCACAAACATCATCAGAATCAAAATCATCACCAGTCCCGCAAAGATCGTGGCCAAGGTACCAAAGGTACTGCCCAGCATGGAGCCCACACGTGTCATCACATCCTGCTGCGTGGCATAACCAATGATGGTATTCCAATCAAACAAACTGGCCAAAGCCTCCTTGGCCCCGACCACCCCATTTTCATCCAACCAAACGCCAAAATCAGTCACATAACGCTGAAGCCCACGCAGATAACGCGGAAGGTCTGCATTGAAGCTGATCAACAGCCTAACGGCCAGCGTGATCAATCCCGCCAACACACTCAAATTTACCAACAAGGTGATCCCCAAAGCGATAGGCCCAGGGATGCGGTGCTTGGTCA
>JAOZVT010000130.1 GCA_025869455.1 Prosthecobacter sp. | reverse complement strand
CTGCATTCTCCATCATCACGGTTTCCTGGCCGTATTCCCCCGAACCCTTAGAGACTTTCGCGCCGGGGCTGCTAATTGTGCCCCGTTTGTGACCTTCTATATCAATAGGAATAAGCAGACACTTCTGGTACAAGCTTGGGTCTGTTGGCGGGTTCGGATCGCTTTTCCGGGTGGCATAGGCTAGGATGATTCCTGTGTCGCTGATATCAACTGCCAACTGTATGTCATGTGTCGAGTTGCGTTCACTCAAGTTAACGACGCGCCCATTGTGAATCAGCTCCCCCACAAGGTTCGGTTGGTTAGGGGATACGAACCCTCGCCCCAGGATCTGGCCATGAATATTCATCTCTAAGGCAGTTCCATCTATTTTGGAACCTGCTGTATCGGGATGATAAATCCGCTTCCAGGCTGGCCGTTTGGCCCACAGGGCCAAGCGGCCATTGCTTTCTCCAGCAATGATAGGATCAGTGGCTGAATCGGTCACTGTATAGGCAACATTCCAGTAGGGAGCAGATGGATTCGGCTCAGATCCTGGAACATTCTTGAGAAGATACTGACTACCATTATCTAATATCATCGAATCATCTCCTTCAAGAGAAATCCCCCAAGGAGATCCATTTTCATATTGGTCAAGTTCGCGGGTCAAAACAATCCCGTGTGAATTGGCCGCATAAAGTGTCCAGGGGATCGTCACACTGGGGGCTGGCTCTTGCCATGATTCCAGATCTGTTGCGGTAACCACCACAAAAGTTTGATTCAAAGGCGTGGTGCTTGTCGGCGTTCGTTTATCAACCCCAATGTAGTGGTAGTATTCATCAATGAAACTGTCATCGGGCAATTGTTTGGTAACGTTTCCATAGACCGTGCTACGCGCATAAACAGAACCATCATTGACGATGACCAGACCAAGGTCTGAAGGATACAGAAGGGTTTCTGAAAAATCCAAATTGCTGGGTAAATGGGCATAATAAGGAGGAAACTCAGTGGTCACGCCTTGATCATAAACGACGACTCGATCCTCATGCCCTAACCAATCACCTAGAGCTGAGTATTTGCCACGTGTGTGTCCGCCAACAACAGCCCCCTGACGATTCATGCCTGACCATGAGTAGTATTCATGTTCTTCCGTAGTGTCTGGGAGCAACGTCCAGGTGCCATTTTCCCAGATTCCTGGGTCCCAATTGGTTGTGCTGTAGCCAAAAACCACACCGTCATTACTCACGTTTCGGATGGAAATCAGATGCTCTGGCAGTTCGATCACCACATACTGAACCTCTGGCAAATGCGGAAAAAACAACGCTTGATCCAGCGGCCATCCGTCCTCGTTGTCGGGCACTTGATCGTCGTCAGAGTCAGCTTTGTTGGGATTGGTGCCTAGTTTGACCTCTTCGGCGTCTTTGAGGCCATCGTTATCTGCGTCATCACTCTGGGGGCTACTGCCCGATTGGAATTCCTGGATATTCGTTAATGAGTCCCCATCAAAATCACCATTTGAGCCATTTACACCAGTCGGATCAAGCGGATCAAGACCGGAACTTGATTCCCAGCCATCTGGCAGACCATCTCCATCGGTGTCTGCGTTTAGTGGATCGGTGCCTGACTGTAATTCTTCGAGATTGGTCAATTCGTCGTCATCAAACTCGTCCTCCCCATCGCTGATCCCATTGCCATTTTGATCACCATTGTTGGGATTAAGAGACATCGAAATTTCCCAACCATCATGCAGACCATCTCCGTCGGTGTCTGAGTTTAATGGATCGGTGCCTGACTGAAGTTCTTCGAGATTGGTTAATTCGTCGCCGTCAAAATCGTCATCCCCATCGCTGA
>JAOZVT010000129.1 GCA_025869455.1 Prosthecobacter sp. | reverse complement strand
TTCTTCATCAAGGGCATTAAAGAGCAATTCACCACCTTTACGAAATTCATTCGCCGGGGTGTGGATAACGGTATAGTCCTCATTTTCCAACAATGTGGCGAGGGCAGCTAAAGGTGCCGGGTTAGGATCAGGAAGAGACATGGTAAAAAGTAATCAGTCGAAGGTTTAAGAGGAAATGTTCAGTTCGACAGCCCAGTTTTGGCCGCGAGGTTTTTGGTAGCGATAGCGCGAGTATCCAGGTGAGACGTAGCATTGGCCAACCCCACAATGTCTCGGTCCGAAATCCCCAGTTTACGCAGACCCTCTACGGCTGGGCCACCGCTAGGCAGGTCTGCTTGCACCAATGATGTGCCCTTTCGCTTCAACATGGGTTCCAGGCATTCCCACATCAGTTCTTTAGAGATGACTTCCAGAGCCTTGATGTTTTCACGAGAGATAACGCGACATTCGGCATAATTGCGCAATTTGGCTAGGTCGCCTGCATCTTCCTCTGAAAGGTGATCTTTGATAATCGCCCGCGTTTGCAGCTTTTTAATGGCCTCTTGCTCCTTCATCGTCAATGGCAGTTGTCCCTGAGTTTGGGCATTGGGGTCCTTGGCTAAGGCCACCAATTTATCCAGACCAGAAATGGCAAGATTACTTTCTTTTGCGATCTTTTCATTCCTATGCTCAATGCCTTTTTTGGTCAATTGCACCCCCATCTCAGCACCAATACAAACCGCAGCGGCACCCACCGTCACGGTCGTCGCAGCAACGGTGACTACCGCTGGAGCAACGGCTCCGGCACCAAAACCCGGTGCTGAAGCCGCACCCGCGATAGCTGTTGCCAACAAGGCACTGCCTGCCACTGCCGCAGCAGACCCTGCTACGATACCAGTCACGTCTCTGGCTACCTCCACCTTCTTGACGGTCTTCATTTGATCCGCTTGCATCTGCACCCGCTTGAAGGCTGCCTCCAATTGATCATTCCCTTGTTGAGCAGCTATGTTCCGCGCCCCTTCCGCGTTCTTACTCATCTTAGAAAGTTGCATGGCCTCGCGAACATCCAGCACCATGCTGGCTGTGTTTGCAGCTACCCCTAAAGCACTCACTCCGACACTGATGGCTGGCCCTGCGATAGCTGCACCAGTTGCCACAACCTGCGCTGCTGGCGCTGCTGCCTGAACTACACCGAGCACCAGTTGCGCCGCATCCGTCGCCGTGCCAATACCCGTTTCCGCCGTTGCCATCATGCTGCGGAGGCTCTTGGTTTTGTCTTTCAACACTTCATTAGCCAGATCCACCTTGGCCTCCAATAGACGCAATTGGGCGATCTCAGGCCGCAGATTGATTTCTGTGATCCTCGCATCAACACCAGCGACACCCGCCTGCAACTTCGCGATGCCTTCTAAAAGTTCTGCATTGGCTAGATTCAGTTTCTCGATCTGACGTCTTGCTTCTGTTTTTTCGACGTCAGTGAATCCTTTGGATAGATCATTAATTCCAGCATCCAGGTTGATGATCATCTCCGTGTTGGATGCTACCTTCTCTGCGCTTTTCAAAGCCACGGATTGATGGATCATCATCACCGCAGAGCAATGCTCACGCTCTTCTAGCAACTCACGGATTGTGTCATTTTTTTTGACATCCTTGAGATCTTTTTTTTGCAGCAAGGCGCTTCCTAGAGTCTTAAGTTCTGTCCCAGTCTCTATCGCACCACGCACCGTCTTGACGGCGCCACCCACCACACCGACACCAGATAATACCATTCCTGGCATTTCACTGAAGTTTGAAACAATTTCGCCTTTGGTTGCGGCCACTTCCCCAGCCATCTCAACGATATCTAAGG
>JAOZVT010000128.1 GCA_025869455.1 Prosthecobacter sp. | reverse complement strand
ATTCATATATCTGATGAGGATAATGAGTCTGTGAGTGAGGATGAGTCTACTGAGATGCGTGTGACGCGAGTGCAATACCCGCGACCGCCCGGAAGACGCTGTTCGGTTGCTCCTAGACGAGAATCTTATTCGGATTCAGATCCAGATGAGTCTAGTGAGGATGAGATAAAGGCGTATCCGATGATGTCCGGTCCTTTGATCGACATCTTAGAGAAGATGGAGATACCCGCGAAGAAGCAGTATAAGTTGCGACAGAAAGGTATCAATACTCCACCTAAACTCTTTGCGGTTCGTGAGGTTGAGTTGACTAAGATGTTTGATTTTGATTTTTCTAATCTCATCTCCTTTCGGATGTTGAAGGAGGAGTTTGAGAATAGTAAAAGGGTAACGATCAACTCTAGTCTTCTCAGTCAGCTGCCGTTATTTCGAGGGAATGATGCACGTTCTATGAGTGAACCGCATAAGTTTCTTGAGAAATTTGAACGTACCTTGAAGGCAGTTGGTATTCGTGAGATGCGATGGCACCGTTATTTATTAATGTGTCTGAAGAAGGATGAGGATGCGTCGTATTGGCAACAATACATGGATGCAAATCCTTCGGCATCTTGGAAAGCACAGCAGGCTGCATTTCTACAACATTTTGGATGTTATGAGCAAAGATCTAAGTGGATCGATGCTATCCATGAGTTGGCACAAGGAAAGGAGTCTGTGCAAGCGTATTTGGATAAAGCTAGTGAGTTGGTCACGAGGGCTGGACTTGAGTTGAACGATAGTCAGGTAGTTCGTTGTATCCGTAAAGGATTTCGATCTCCCAAACTGATTAAGTTCCTCAGTATTCGGGAAGATCCTGATGAGCCGTATAACTATTATACGCTCACCAAAGCAGCATTGCTGGGTGAAGCAAGGCTCGAGGATAAGACGAAGAAGAAAGAGTCCAAGAAGCCAGCCAAGGAGAGTGGCAAATGCTTTCGCTGTGGCAAGCCTGGCCACGTTGCGAAGAGCTGCCCTTCGACCAAACGTTCTGCTCCGAGTGGAGCACCGCCGAAAGAGAATCCTGCGAAGAAACCACAGTACACGCCTTGTACGAAGTGTGTTGATGCGGATCATCCTTTCAGTAGGTGTCCAAAGAATGTCTGCAATTTCTGTAAGAAGAATGGACATCTTGCTACGCTATGCCCTGATGTAACTTGCCGCGCTTGCGGTAAGAAGGGACATACTGCGGCTGCTTTCGTCTGTGACAAACACCCCAGTAAAGCTAAAGGAAAGTATTTGTTTGAATTTAATGGAGATACTTGGGATGAGGTGCAGTTTGCACGTAAGTTAAAAGTTGGATGGCATGAGAGAGCTATTGCATTAGCTGCGCTATCAGATAAGTCAACAGATGATGGAAGGTTGACGATTCCGGTTACAATCCAAGGTAAACAGTTTTTTGCTTTATTAGATACAGGTGCTACTCATTCTATTCTTGCCATAGAGGCTGTTATTGAATTGGATATTGAGAATGAATTGATGCAAAGTGATAAAGTGATTCAATCTGCGTTGAAGATGGATACGGATGAAGCGTTGAAGATGACACAACCCTTAGAGGTGTTGGCAGGAGACTTCTCCGTCGTTCATTCCTTTTATGTCGCCGACATAAGGAAATCTGTTATTATTGGGATGGATTTGATGTCACGACTAGGAATGTCCATTCAAGGTCTTCCGTTTGACTATCCACGCCCAGTGACTGAACAGGATCCTCAGGAAGGAATTGAAGGAAGCGCTACTGTAACAGATGAAAC
>JAOZVT010000127.1 GCA_025869455.1 Prosthecobacter sp. | reverse complement strand
ACCCCTTTCCTTAGCCGAGGGGCTTAATACGGTAACGATCAGCGCCACTGACAATGCGGTTCCTCCCAATGCCCAAACTGTGACTTGGCAAGTGACTCGCATCACCGATTTGGAGGGCGACCCAGATCATAACGGAATCCCTTCCTTACTGGAATATGCCTTCAACATTGACAGTGCTGCCGTCCAGCAAAGCATGCCGACTTTGTCCATCGCCAAAAATCCTGACACGAATCAACCCCACCTGATTCTGACCTATCGGCGGCGGATTCTTAACCCCTCCAACCTCGTTTACACCGTCGAAACCAGTTCTGATCTAAGCGAGTGGCAGTCCGTAGAATCCACGGCACAAATCCTCTCTGCTAATCCGACTCAGGATGGAGTCACCGAGTTCGTCACCGTCCGTATCAACCCGAGCCTTGAGGGCCAAGTTCGCCGATTTGCACGTGTCAGCGTGATGAGTACAATTCTTGAAACTGAGTGATCTCGAAGATCACTTCCCAAGGCGATAGAGAGCCTTATCTGTGCGCAGGTAAAGTGCCCCATCCACCGCCACAGGACTGGCCATCAAGCCTCCCTCCAGGCTATTCTGAGAAAGCACTTTAAACTCGCGTGTAGCCGGAATGGCCGTGACCACACCTTCGCGGCTGGAAAAGTAGAGCTTACCATCCGCCAAAATAGGGGATGCGCTGAACTTCCCACCTAACCGCTCACGGAACAAAGCTTCTCCCGTTTGAGTATCCACACAACTCACAATGCCACCATCATCCACATAAAACAACAGATCCCCGGCCAAGACAGGCGAGCACATTTTAGGAGCATTCTTATTGTTACGCCAGGCAATTTCTGGAGTCGTCACGCCCACATACTTCAGCGCCATCACCTGCGATTTACCAAAGCAGGTGCTGAAATAAATTTGGTGATCATCAGCGACCGGGCGGACAGACATGGAGAAACCCAGCTCCCCATAAGGCACCTTCCAAAGCTCCTTGCCTGTGGCTGGCTCATAGCCATAAATCCAATCAGCCGCAGGACTCACAACCACCGCCTTCCCATTCATGGTCACCATCAAAGGGGTTCCATAGGCCTTACGTTGCTGGGGATTTTCACGCATCTCGCCACTACGGGCAGTCTTCCAAACCAGCTTACCAGAGGTCTTGTCAAAGGCAGCGATGAATTGCTGATCACTACCATCAAAGTGAATGATTAGCAGGTTCTCCCACAGCACGGGCGTGGAGCCAGGACCATTTTCATGCATGATGTGCACATCCTGATTTTGCCAAATGACCTTCAGTGAATCGGTATCCAGACATACCGTTCCGAAGCTGCCAAAGTGCGCATACAACCGTCCCTCTTCGATGATTGGACTGGGTGAAGCATAACTATTCAACTGATGCACCCACTGAGGTTCCTTCACATTGAGGAGCTCAAGGTCATGCAGAATTTTGCCGCTCGTTTTGTCTAGGCACACCGCCCGCAGACTCACGGACTCCAGCACAGTCACCGGCTGATCTCCCGTATTCGACTTGAGACGACGTTCCGCTGATTCGGCACTGGCTGCCTTTTCAATCGCCGTCGTTAGCCAGATACGATCTCCCCAAATGACTGGCGTGGAGTGCCCACGTCCAGGCAGCTCGGTTTTCCAGGTCACCCCACTCGTCTCACTCCACGTTTCAGGCAGGCCCTTAGCCATGCTGATTCCTTGTCCACTGGCCCCTCGCCATTCGGTCCAATTTTCAGCATGACCAACCGTTACTAGCAACAAAGAGAATAATAATGAAACACGCATCATGGATGGACAGGAACGTCATAAGATTCCCAAACCTGTCTTCC
>JAOZVT010000126.1 GCA_025869455.1 Prosthecobacter sp. | reverse complement strand
AAATCAACCAAAGCAGAAGACACCTCCCCCATCCTGGCAGGCAGTGCCCCCATTGAGATCAAGCCGGTGGACGATCTCTATGGAGATTGGTTCCTGGAATACGCCAGCTACGTGATTCTGGAACGCGCGGTGCCGCACATCAATGACGGCTTTAAACCCGTACAACGCCGCATCCTGCATAGCATGGATGAGCTGGAAGATGGCCGTTATAACAAGGTGGCCAATGTGGTCGGTAATACAATGAAGTATCACCCCCATGGTGACGCCAGCATTGGCGACGCCATGGTCCAACTCGGTCAGAAAGATCTTCTGATCGATATGCAAGGGAACTGGGGAAATGTCCTCACGGGGGATAATGCAGCGGCTCCGCGATACATCGAAGCCCGGCTATCCAAATTTGCCCTGGATGTCGTTTTCAGCCCCAAAGTGACCCATTGGTCAGCCAGTTACGATGGTCGTAATAAGGAGCCTGTGACTCTTCCGGTGAAGTTCCCCATGCTGCTAGCGCAGGGGGTGGAAGGCATCGCCGTGGGGCTTTCATGCCGGATTTTACCGCACAACTTTGTGGAACTTTGTGATGCCAGCATCGCCGCCATGCGAGGTGAAGAGGTGTATCTGGTGCCGGATTTCATCCAAGGCGGCATCATGGATGCCAGCGATTACAATGGTGGTCTGCGCGGTGGCCGCATCCGCGTTCGCGCAAGGATCGAAGAAGGCCAAAAGAAAAATACCCTGCGCATCACCGAAATCCCCTTTGGTACCACCACTGGCGGAGTGATGGACTCCATCGTCGCGGCCAATGACAAAGGGAAAATCAAGATCGTTCGGGTGGATGACAACACGGCAGAGCATGTGGAAATCTTGGTTCAGCTACCCGTTGGCACCGATCCTGATCAAATGATCCAGGCACTGTATGCCTTCACGGATTGCGAGGTCTCCATCGCCCCGAATGCCGTGGTGATTCAGGATGATAAACCGCGATTTGTGAATGTGAACACGCTGCTGAAAGAAAGCGCGGAACACACGAAAAAGATCCTGGAAGATGAATTAAAGATCCAACTCAATGAGCTGGAAGAAAAATGGCACTTCAGCTCTCTCGAGCGGATATTCATTGAGAATCGGATCTATCGAAAAATCGAAGAATGCGAAACTTGGGATGCAGTCATGGCCGCTATCTGGAAGGGTTTGAAACCGCATCTCACGGTGCTGAAGCGCCAAGTCACGGATGAAGATGTGGCACGCCTAACCGAGATTCGAATCAAGCGTATTTCCAAGTTCAATAGCTTCGAAGCTGACGAGCACATTCGCAGTCTGGAAAAGGACATTGATCAGGTGATGCGTCATTTGAAACAAATGACACGCTTCACCATCGCTCATTTTGAGCGGCTGAAGAAAACCTACGGGCCAGGCAAGGAACGCCGCACTGAAGTCAGCAGCTTTGATCGTGTCGCTGCTGCGGAAGTCATCATCGCCAATGAAACCTTGTATTTGGATGCGAAAGAAGGCTTTGCAGGCACAGGCCTGAAGAAAGAAGGCGAGCCTCTGTGCAAGTGTTCTAACTTGGATGACATCCTCTATTTCACCAAGGATGGGACCATGACCGTCTCCAAGGTCGCGCCCAAAATCCATGTGGGTAAAAACCCGCTCTATCTCAATCTCTTCAAAAAGGACGAAGAAGCGGTTTACACCCTGCTCTATCGCGATGGCAAGTCCGGCCCCGTGATGGCCAAGCGTTTCCGTATCGGGGGCGTCACACGCGACAAAGCCTACCCCATTACACGCGGGAAACCGGGCAGCATGGTTCTCTTTTTCTCCCGCCATGAAAGCGAG
>JAOZVT010000125.1 GCA_025869455.1 Prosthecobacter sp. | reverse complement strand
GGGGCGGACGAGGCCGATGAGACGTCGGCGCTCCCAGTAAGGGCTTGGTGGCTCGGGATGGGAGAGCTTTCGTGGTGCACCCTGGCCAGTTGCGGCGCAACGGGCCTACTTGGCGCAGGCGGCGATGTTTCTTGGCTGATTCGTAACAACTTTTTTCTGAAATCGGTCTGAAATAACAAAAATTTCCAGGAAGGGCTTAAATGAATTAGCAGTTGGAAGTGCTGGGCTAGTTTATGTGGGCTGTTTTGGTGGGTGCTGATTTGATCGGTCAGTAGAGACGTTTGGGAGCTTGGCTGCATTTACTTACCTCCGGAATCAGGTGGTTTTAGATAAGTCTTCCTGAGCTGTCTTGATGCTCGTAGAGATGAGACTTGGTCAGTTCATTTGGACCCACAAGTGATGCAACTCAATGGGGGCTTTACCGATGCCTCGTGAGTGAGAGGAAGTGAGGCGAGATGTCTTGTCGCTGGAATCCAGTTTGGTGACCTGCAAGAGGTCATTTTTGGTCCATGGGCTTCCTGGAGAAGCTGTTAGATCTTGAATCCAGCTCCCTATCTTTTGATTCCAATGGGCTCCATCGTGCTCCTGGATGTAGGCGATCATGGCGGCCACTTTGTGAGTGCTGCCATGGTCTCCAAATTTGAACCGCTGGATGCCGCCTGTGCTCTTATCCCCGACAATGACGTATTCCCGTTCGTCGCGGTCTTTTTCCTTTGGCGTAGGCAAGCGTTTGCACTCGATGGGCATGATGGCCTCGTATTGGGTGTGACGTTTGCCTTCGATCCACAGGGCCACACCGCAGGGTTTGACAGTGAGGTCAATCTTCCTTCCGCGCTTTCCTTCATCGCCAGTCTCCGTGCGAAACTGGAAGCAGTCGAAGCCTTTTGTGAAGCGGGCCTGACCGGTGAGATAGTCGCACAGGTGCTCGGACAAATGGGTCTCAGAAGTGGTGTCGCGCGGACGCTCAGGATCGTCACGCCAACGGGGCAGCGCCTGGGCGATGAAGTCGAGAAGCTTCAGCCTGGAAGCGCCGGGGAGAAGAAGATCACTGGCGAGGGCTCCAGTGGGCAGGATCGGGGCGGCTTGGTCGGCGAGCATGGGAGTGGAAAATCAAAAGCCCTGATCCCGCAGATCGGCGAGCGTTTCGTCAGCATCACGCAGGGCGATGGAGCGCAGCCAGTAGCGCAGGCGGTCCGGCTTCAGCAGGAAGATGAAACGGTCATCATAAATGCGGGCCATGCGGGTGATGTTCAGCGATGAGTTTTTTTGCTCATGGAGAAGCCTTTGGAGCCGGTTTCGGAGGTCGTCGGCATCGGACCAGTCCACCTCGCCGCTGCCAAAGACAAAAGGCTGGCAGATGATGCCTGGCCAGCTTTGGGCGGGCAGTGGAGTGAGGTTGCTGTAGAGCCCGTTGATCTGGGCGCAGAAGGTTTCGGTGAACGCTGGCAGGGCCTGATGGCCGGTTTCCTGCATGATTGCGGATTTTTGGCCCAGGCGTACGAAATCGCGGTAGTATTCGATGAGATCCTCAATGAGGACTTGTTCATTAAATGAAAGGTCAAGACCAATATCATCGCAGTATGGAAGATCAAAAATATCATTTGCGGTCAGGGCTGTGGCTTTTTGCCCAAAAAGACGCGGACTATTTAGAGTTAGATAAGCAGTTAGAGCTTTTTTATTATCTCTTAAGAAAGTACTAATTCCTTTCAACAAATGCGTTTGTTCTTCGTGAGCGCAAAAGCCGACAATCTGTTGAGAATACGTCAAGTATCCATCTACCCATACTGTAGATGGTAAATCCATTTGTTCTCTAATTAACAGCATGGGAGGG
>JAOZVT010000124.1 GCA_025869455.1 Prosthecobacter sp. | reverse complement strand
GTTTCCCCATCTGCCCCACCTGCATTTGCTGCGTCTTCCCTTGGTCTTGTTGCCCAGGGTTTTGCGGCTGCTGAGACATCTGATTTGATTGACCTAGGCCTGGAGGTTGCAGGGACTGCTGGCCCGATGGATTCGGCTGGGATTGGCCTACTTGTGGGGTTTTCTCGCCCTGACCTTGCTTCAGACTATCCCCTGCGGCGGCATTCATTTGCTGCATGCCACCCGCTTCATTTTGTCCGGCAATGTTGCTTCCCGCATCACGCAGTTCCTGAGCTAGCTTTTCCAATTCATCGCGAGCTTTTTCACGCAGGGCTAAGTCACGCATTTTGTTAGCCAGTTTTTCAAACTCAGCCCCAGCCGCAGCAGGCTGAGTCTTTTGCATCTGGTCATCCGCTTGTAAAACGTGCTGCCCCACCGTGCGCTGGCGATCTTCTTTTTCGGCGGCCTTTTCCACTTCCTGAAGAGTCTCCTTAAACCGATCTTGAGCGGCCTCTGGCAGTTGCGGGGATTTCAGTTGTTCCGCCAAGGCATCCGCCGAACGCGCTGATTGAGCCGCATTTTTAGCCGCCACGGCATCGCCCAGATCGGCCGTGTCGGCGTGAGTGCGGAGCGCCTGCACCAGTTTGTCGGAGGCCCAGGCTTCCTTGTCATTGCCCAGTCTCTCCGCTAATTTTTCAGCTTCCCGCGCACGCTGTTCCAGATCAGACATCACCTGCCGCGCATCCTGCCCCTTCGCCTTTTCCAGGCTGGTGGCGGTGGCTTTGAGATTCTCCTTCAGCTTCTCTAGATCCGCCTTTTCGTTCTCTTCCAGGCCGGCCAGATTTTTCTTTTCCCAATCAGTTTTGGCCAGTTTATCCGCTTCCGCCTTGGCGGCTGCCTGCATGGCCGGGTCCATCGGGATTTCATCACTCTTCTGCTGCACCAGAGGAATGAAATAAAGGAGGATCAAAAGTACCAGCGGCACCTCCAGGTAGCGTTTGAAAACGGGCAGTGGAATGTCTCGGGCAAGGCTCTTTTGCGCCTCTGGCAAAAGCTGGCACTGCTGCTGCAAATGGTCGGCCTCAGACGTTGATCGGCTGGCTTGCTGCTCAAACCACCACGCCGTCGCAAAGGCCTCCCTCCGCCCAGCTTGCGAGTCCCAAAAAGCGAGCGCGCTATACGCCCCCGGCATTTTCCAGGTGGCCAAGGCTGCCGAGCCAAAGACCCAAAGGATAAAAAGCGTCGTGCCCCACCCCACAATCCCAGAGCTCCCTGAAAAAAGCATCCCCAAACACAGAACCGCTAGGATACCACTCACCGGCAACACCGAACGCGCCAGCCAGCCCAGCCAGCGCCGCAGCCACACCCGACGCTGCACCTGCTGCGCTACCGGAGCGAAGGTGGGAGGTGAAAGGGTTTCAGAAGTCATGGCCGAATACAACTGACCCATAGATAACGGCTCTCAGGCTCAAACCTCCAGCAGGAATTGCGCTATGGGCAAAGAAAGTGCGGTCTTACTCCGATGGAACGTATTTTGAGGCGCTCCAGGGTTTTAGCGATGGATAAATGGCTCCGAGGATCCCCCCCCTCAGAACTGGAATGATCATCACTTTCCCATTTCGTTTTCTTGCGTCGCCAAGGGATGCCTCTGTGGGGCTACGGAAAAGCGAATGATCCTTTCCAACTCTTCCTCAGTGAAGCTTTCCACTGGCTTTTTGAACAACCTATCTGATGCATTCTGAAGGCCCACCACGCACTCTCTCGTCGAGTCATTTACGCGAACCGGAATATGGCGTGCAACTGTGTGAACATAGTCCTTGCGAGCGATAAGAAAATAATCAGTCAGAATACTGAT
>JAOZVT010000123.1 GCA_025869455.1 Prosthecobacter sp. | reverse complement strand
CGCCTTGGTGTCAGGGGCTACGT
The DNA here is from genome assembly GCA_025869455.1 of Prosthecobacter sp. Taxonomy (GTDB): domain Bacteria; phylum Verrucomicrobiota; class Verrucomicrobiia; order Verrucomicrobiales; family Verrucomicrobiaceae; genus Prosthecobacter. The sequence continues at coordinate 1,817 of JAOZVT010000123.1, read as the reverse complement.
TTGCTCAAAGAGGGGTCTCGTTTGGACTATCGCTCTCCCGATCCCGCCTGGATGCCGACTTGGCAGGTGGGGACTCCTTTTATGCTGCCGATTGATCATTCGCTATGCACTCCCGAGTTGGTGATCGCGCATCGCCAGATCGGTCCTGATGTGGGTTCAGATCATCGCCCGCAGGAGCTTGAACTGCGTTGGGCTACACAGCCGTAGGGTTAGGCTGCCCGTGCAAGCCGTTCCTTTCGGGCCTCATACCAGGCCACATAAAGCGGAATCACGATCAGGAAGAATAACCAGATGTAGGATAGTTTGTTATGCAGCATGTTCACTGGCAGAAGCCAGGACATGGCGGCGATGATAAGACCGCTCGTGGTCCAGATCCATCCTGCGGCACGATGCGTCTGCCGCCAGACGTGCGGCGAATTTAGCGTCCAGGGAACTCGGATGCCGACGTAGCGATTCGGCTTCAGTTTGCCAAAGAGATTGCCCATGAAAGCAAACAGCAGCGCCACGGAAGTAACCACCCAGCGGCTGACATCGGGCCGATGCCCGAGCGACCATGAGATTTGCAGCAACGTCACGCCAGCCAGCACCACGACTATCCCCAGGCGAATCAGACGTGTGGCTTTGCCATGCGCGGTGAGGCTGCCATCACTCTCCCTGTGCCGAGCTGGATCACGGCTCTCCATCCAAAAGATGAGAGCGTAGGTGAGGAGCATGGAGGCCGGCATTACCAGCAGTCCCCAAGCCTTGGGCGCATACCAAGTCACACGGCCTTGCAGATCCCACTGCATGGGCACACGATCCGTTGCGTAAGGCATGGCCGCCAAAGCAGCGACTACAGGGATGGCAATGAGCAGCAGTTGCAGCCATTCTGCCCTAACAAAGGATGAGACTTTGGATTTCATGAGGATGTGCGTGGATTGAGACGTTTGAGAGCGGCGGCTTTCTTGGCTGTCGTTTGAGGTGCTTCCACCAGGCCACTGAGCCAAACCATCACGTCTTCCACGACACTCGTGTTCAGATGATAGCGGCGGAATTGACCCTGCCGTTCTTCTTCGATCAGCTCAGCCTGACGCAGGATATCCAGATGGTGAGACACCGTGGGTTTACCCACCTGACAAGCCTCCGCGATTTCTCCCGCCGTCAGGGACTGCACACGCAGCATCTCCAAGATCTGCCGTCGGGTCGGATCATTGAGAGCTTTAAAAAGCGAGTTCATGGTTTCGATAATTCGACAAACGTCGAAATATGCAAGCGGAAACTTTAAAATATCAAAGGTTAGACTTACACCCGTTCGCCACTCGCACGCACCACCACCAGGACGGCGATGGCGATCAAGATCATCACTAGACTCACGGCGACTGCGGACTCCAGGTTGCCGACGCTGAGTTCCAGCCAGACGGTGGTGGGCAGCACTTCCGTGCGATATCGAGTCGCTCCGGCGAAGACTAAAATAGGGCCAAACTCTCCCAGGCTACGTGCCCAGGCGATGCAAAAGGCGGCCACGAGTCCACGCTTGGCGCTCGGCAGAGCAATGTGCCAGAGGGCTTGAACCCGGGTCGCGCCTAGGGTGAGCGCCACGTCTTCTGGCCGTGCAGAAAGGTGATCAAAGGTGCCGCGAACGGTGCGGATGGCAAAGGCCGCTGCCACGACAAACTGAGCCAAGATCACCCCAGCGACGGTGTAGGTGAATGGAATGATGGTCTCGATAGCTTTGCCGATCTTCGTTTGAAAAAAGATGAGCAAACACAGCCCCACCACCATGGGCGGCAGCACGATGGGAATATCCAGCGCAGCATCGATCAAGGCCTTTCCTGGAA
>JAOZVT010000122.1 GCA_025869455.1 Prosthecobacter sp. | reverse complement strand
GTTAGGGTGACATCTTGGCCAGGTAAAAAAGTGGCTATAGCTGGTGCCGGGGTGAGTATGGCAACAGGGACGGGCGGGCTTGTTGATTTGCCTGCTTGACTGGTGACGGTGAGTGTATAAAGACCGGCGTCTTCAGTAGTTGAAGCGGGCACTGTGAATACCTCTTCATTACTGACAAGCACTCCATTCTTATGCCAAGCATAGTCTGTTACGGGCTGAGGCGTGACGATGCTAGCGCTCAAAGTGATGGGCTGCCCAATTTGTGCGATGACAGGATCCATGGTTGGCCAAAATGCGGGAGCGGCATCCGTGGCTAAAAATGTGCTAAGTAAAGTATGTGTCCAGAAGATGCTATCGCCAGAGGTCGTGCCTGTGACTTGAAGTGTCGGCCAGAAGTCAGTCGCATCATCGGCCGTGAGGGTGATGTTTACTTCAATAGTTTCACCAGGGGCTAACGTGTCCTGCCCGAGAGGGCTAATCTGAAGATGAGTATTGGGAGAGTTGTTTCCGAATTTAGTCAGTTTCAGGTCCTCAATAGGTCTTTGTCCGGCATTGTATAGTTTGAGCGTGCAGGTCAAAGGCTGGCCTACCACTTGCAGACCTAGGTTTGTACTGGGTTGGAAAGTAAGTTGGTTGGTGTTTTCTCCGTTCACTAAAGTGATCTCTAAACGCCCCAAAAGACTCAAGGCGTATAGCTCTCTCCCGGTCAAGTCGTCATCAGCAGTGAAATACAGCTTGTCTTGCAGCACTTGCACTCGGGTATCCGCCGTAGAGAATTGAGAATCATCCTCCTTCCGACTGCTATGGTAGATTTCTTGGGTTGTTCCGGGGGTTCCCTGGGTCTGCCAAAGTGTGGTGATCTGGCTGGAGGGAGAGGTCTTTCGTGAGAAATACAGTGTATTACCTTCCACACACAATTTGGTAAATAGCGGAGGGTTGTTCTGAATCATCGGGTCATGAGGCTGGCTCAAGAGGAGGACGCGCTCACGTCCATCTGTCCGCATGCATTCCAGGTGAAGCTCCTCGTCCTGTCGGGTGAAATAAATTCGGTCACCTACCGTCGCTAGCAGGGTGGCGTTCACACCTGGAAGCAGCGGCCGCGTACCTAGCTCCGTGCCGTCACTGCGCCAGACGGTACTGTAGGGGCTATTGGAGAGGAGAACGGAGAAGAATACTAGATCTCCGCATAGTTGCAGGTCGCTCACACTGTAGTCGTAATAAGAGCCTGCTGCGAAGCTGGGATGCACCTGTACGGGCAGGGCTTCGTTGCTACACCGGAAAAGCACAGGCGGCTGGGAATTAATGCGGCCAAAGTAATACAGCACATGTTTGTCAGGCTCCACCAAAGCATTGGGAACAGGGGGCCTGACCAACAGATGCTGCACATCCTGAGGTATCTGCGGGGGTTCCCCCTGCTGCGCGGGTACCCTTTCAGGTGTGCTGTCCGGCTCAGCACTCATACGGAAGAGAGAGGGGGTGTCGGAGTTATATCTGGCGGTGAAGTAGAGCCAGCCGTCCATCTCTGTGAAATGGCTGGGCAGCGAATCATTTTGAGCGTTCCCTGGCGATTCGGGATTCAGATTGGCAAATTGGGAGGCCGTCCCATTTTGCCAGGGCAGATCGGTTGCCCATAGTTCCCATCCAGCCGCTGCATTGCCCTGGTTCCAGCCCGCAAAAAAAAGGCGATCTTTAAATGGATAAAACGAGGATGAGGCACCAGGCGTCTCGAATGCTTTAGCATCATATTGATCGAAAAACTGCCCAGCATCATTGAGCCAGGAAAGACGCTGAGATTCGCCAGATGAAAAGAAGACATAGTCACGGAATCCTGTCATTCCTTGGGG
>JAOZVT010000121.1 GCA_025869455.1 Prosthecobacter sp. | reverse complement strand
TTATTTCTTCTAAAACCTTGACCCTACGTCTCAACCCTCATAACCTTTTCCTTCCGGCGCCTAAGAAACGCCTCAAGTAGCGGCCTGACCGCTCCCGAAAGATGCGGCTTTTTTTGTGCCTATGGATTTCTCGTGGGCGTAAAACACCTCTGCTATGTCGGGAGTGGGCTAATACAAGACCCGAAAGGGGAATATGTCCGGCCTTCTACTTGGGGTTTCTTAACTCCCGGCGCCTTAGCCCTAAGAAAGCTATCAAGTAGAGGTAATGGATATGCCAACGTATTTTCCCTTCTGCATGAAGGAAATCGCCTACAGCTTTACTGCTGAAATTGTGCTTCCTATTCGGGAGGCTGATCATGTCTGACATACACACTCCCACAGTATTTACCCGCCATAACCTTCATCTGCACAGCCTCCTTCTCGAAAACGAACCATGGTTCAGCGCACGCGACATCGGTCGGTTGATGGGCGTCCACCTCAGTGATCGCATGGTCGCTAAGCTAGACAAGGATCAATACCGTTTTCTGTGGATTGATTATTACCGGCAGCCTGAAAAGCTGTTGATGCTCAGCGAGTCCGGAGTCTATGCGCTGCTTGTGTATCACTACGTCCCGGAAAATCGATTATTGCGTGAATGGCTTACTCATCTTGTGGTGCCAACGTTACGCGACTCGGAACACTCGCTAAGCTCAGATCGGCCGATGTTGAGTTTGCTGAATTGGCCGGAGATGTCGTTGAGCCTGCTGCATTGGCAGGACGAGAGCTGGATCCGGCTACGAGATATGCCTTACCTGCTGAACGGTCAGTCCCAACGACAGGTTAAGGAGGCAAAGCCTTGGTGGCGTAGGGTTACGCAGGTGTTTCAACCGTCGAAGCATCTGATGGGCTAGAGAGGTGTTTGTAGGATCTCGAGAGATCTGTCGCCATTTCTTGTAGGAATTTTCGTAGACAGCTGTGATGGCCACTCAGTATCGTCCGAGGGTTTTCAACCCTCGGCGATTTTATGAGCGACAAGAAAAAAGACACTGACTGGACTGTTGCTGAGATTGAGGCAGCGGTTGACACCTATCTCAGAATGCTTGATTTAGAGCTCGCGGGTCACAAATTCAACAAGGCACATGAGAATCGCGAACTACGCGCATCAGCCTTGTCGACTCGTACAAAAGGCTCTGTCGAATTCCGAATGCAGAACATTTCCAAAGTCCTGATGACGATGGATCGGAAACCCATTAAGGGATACAAACAGGCGAAAAACGTTGGTTCGAATGTTGAGCTGTTCATTCGAACAGCTCTCACAAATCGCGGCTTCCAGCCGGGCGACCCAGCTATTCCAACAGCCGACGAAGAAACACTAGAGCGTCGCGCTGCTGCAATTCAGAAGAAGCACATAAAAGAGCCGCCGAAAGGCATAAAGAAACCAAAGAAAGCGTCGAGTACTCGCACGGTTTACTTTCGCGATCCCGAGGTTAGAGCCTGGGTTCGAAATGAAGCCGAGGGGCATTGCGAAGGCTGTGGAGATCCGGCTCCGTTTCAAATGCATGATCTGCCGTTTCTAGAAGTCCACCATGTCAAACCACTTGCAGATAAGGGTTCTGATCAAGTCTCGAACGCTGTAGCACTTTGTCCGAATTGCCATCGTCGTTGTCACCATTCGAATGATCGCGTGGCGTTTACAGCTTCGCTTTATAAAAGGGTGAAAAGGCTGATTCCAGAGGAATAAAACTCTGTGACTAGGGGGAGTTTTTGCTGCTGAGTAGGTGTCTGGATTCGGTAATGAGTTGATACCACCAATCGCCAGCAGGCTGACTCCCACAGATTCCGCATCATCCTGAAAACAATCAGTGCAAC
>JAOZVT010000120.1 GCA_025869455.1 Prosthecobacter sp. | reverse complement strand
GTGGGACAACGAATGCCCCGACTCTCAAGATGGATGGGAGTAATGGCAACCTTAGCCTCCCGCCCGCCTTGACCCTGATCACCAGCAATGACAATAGCAACCTGCCAGCGATCTTGAGTAGCGCAGGAGACAACCTCATTCAAGGTTCTATCCATCTCACCACCGGTGGATTCGGCAATGGTAACACGCGAATCAAGGTCACGGGTGGGTCACTGCTTTTGGCAGGCAATATTGAACCTTCAGCGAATGCGACAGGTCAGGTCATCCTCATCCTGGATGCCAGCATCGCTCGGGTTGGAGTGGTCAGCGGTGTCATTTCCAACAAGGAAGACATCCTTCTAGCCTTGACCAAAGCAGGCGTAGGAACGTGGCTTCTGAGCGGCGAAAACACTTACTCAGGGAACACCAGCATCAATGCTGGCACCCTGCAAATCGAGCGTATTTCTGCCACAGGGACACCCCAGCCACTTGGCACTGCGAGCACGGCTATCCTACTCGGGTCAGGCACCGCCAGTGGAACTTTGGAATACGCGGGCAGTACCGCAGCGACCCTGACACGCAATCTTACGGTGGCTGCTGCTGGGGGTGGAATCATCCGAAACAGCGGTGGAGCGGTGCTCACGCTGAGTGGCACACAAGCCAAAAATGGTCGCCCGCTGACCTATGCGGGCGGGGATTTCAGGATCACTGGTCGCATCGTCGGAGCAACTGCGGGTGATCTCTTTCTTGATGCCGCGAATGTTAACCTAACAAACAATGCAAACACATATGTTGGATCCACTTGGATCAGCAATGCCAGCACTTTGATCGTTTCCAATACCAGTGGCTCAGCCACAGGGACGGGCACGGTGACTGTTGACGCGAGTAGCCGACTGGCGGGCAGTGGTTTGATCCAAGCGGGTGCCAATAATCACATCAACCTTGAGGGAGCTTTAATCGTTGGTGATCCAGGTGCCAGTGCCGCAGCAAATCTTCGCCTTAGCACGGCAGAGGCTGGCAGCACCATCTTCGGCCCAGGTAGCGTTCTCTACATGGATCTCTTCAGCGGAGCCAGTCTGCGAGACAACGCTTGGTCCTCCAGTGCTGCGGATCTCTTGCTGATAACAGGCACGCTAGAGGTCTATGAAGGCGCCACATTGAAGCTCGGAAATCCTCTCGACCTGACCGACTGGAGCGAGGGAGCGGTCTTCAAGCTCTTTGACTGGTCGGGTCTGACTTCCACCTCGGGAAGCTTTACTGTAGATGCCAGTGAGCTTGGCTTGTCGGCTGGATACAGCTTCGACACAAGCCATCTGTATCAAGATGGTACCATCACGCTTGTCGCCGCCATTGTCCCAGAGCCGCATCGTGCGCTGCTTATCTTGGTCGGTGTTATGCTTGTGACTTTACGAAGATACAGGCCTCAAAAAATCCACCCACGTTTCTGAATTTTCATGCTCTTTCTCCTTCTATTGATATGCACCACGGTGGTGGCTGTCTCGTTCATTTGCTCCATGAGCGAGGCTGTGCTGCTGAGTCTCAATCCACTGAGTTTAAGATTGCAGGAAAAGAAGGAGAAAGGGCTCGGTGTAGCGGGTCAATGGCTGGCGATGAAGAACAAGATCGAGCGGCCTGTGTCAGCCATTTTGATCCTGAATACCCTGGCCAATACAGGTTTAGCCATGTTGGCGGGTGCGGTTTTTGTCCGGGTGTTTGATGGCCAATGGCTGTGGCTCTTCTCGCTGGTCATGAGTGTCATAGTATTATTTGGGGCGGAGCTCACGCCCAAAATTTTAGGCGTGCATCATGCCGAGCAGCTATACCGGATTCCAAAAAGGTTGTCATAAACTCAGTTTGGGAAAGCACTGAGAG
>JAOZVT010000119.1 GCA_025869455.1 Prosthecobacter sp. | reverse complement strand
GGACATCCAAAATACCCTCAGCCACGGTGGTCGTGCCTGTGTAGGTGTTTGCGTTGTCAAAGTAGATGGTTTGAGCACCACCTTTTGTTAGGCCCCCGGTGCCGCGTATTTCAGAGCGTATGAGGGCACTATTGCCACTTTCATTGTACAGGATGATTTCACGGGAACCAAAGTCCAGCGCGCCTCCAATAATGTATTGATTGCTCCCTGGGGCTGTCCCATCGGCATCCCGACCAAACAAGAGCATGCCTGAGCCTGTGTCTGTGACTGCGGCTAGACCATCTCCTTCGGCTTTGTCTCCAAGATAAATGACGGTGTTCGGGTCCAAGACTAGGGTTGAACCGATTTCATTGTTGTTATTGGAGTTGCCAGGGTCTGTGGGGGTGTTGGTTCCGAATCGCAGGGAATTGACCGCGACGCTTTCTGTAACACGAATAGGGCGGGCAGCATACCAGTTGACCATCGGGTCTGGATCCACGGCACGTGACGTGTTGTAGTTGATCATCAAGTTCTGATCATTGCTCTGGATCGTGCGGGTGTTCAGGGTGTGTGCGACACCGTTATCCACCAAGTTTTGAGAGAGTAGATACTCGGTGTTAAAATCCAGCGGACGCAGCAAGGTAGGGGCCGCACTATCAAAGGTCATGAAGTGGTTGGAGATATTATTGACCCCACCAAAAACGCCAATGACAAGCGTCTGATTGGTGCTGCCATTGCTACCGCCGCCACCTATTTGTTGTGCGCTTGTCCCGTTGTCTGCAAAGTGTAGCTGTACGTTGGTGCCTAGACTTCCTGGTACGTTGTCGAGTACTTGAAATTGAGCGATTGCGCCTACGTTCCGAGTTAATGAATCAAAAGTTAGATTGATGTTTTGCGGCGTGCTGTCATTCAGGTCAAAATTGACTTGGCCTGTTCCTGTTTCAAAGCGCAATGCACCGGCTGTTTCTGAAACTGCTGCCGAATTGTTTCCAATGACCCGTAACCGACTTTGGCTGCGCAGGGTTATTTCGGCAGAGTCGTTGATTCTGTCATTGTTTACACTGGAGCTGTTGTCCAGATAGAGGTTGCCATCTCGATCCAGGAGTACTCTGCCAGTCCCGGATAAAGCACCGTTCGCTCCAGATAACTGTACGCTGCCTAGATTGGTTGAGCGTCCTCGATTGACAATTAAGTCTCCTTCAAAGGTGTTGTTATTGGTTAGGAGCATGGCTCCTGTATTGAGCTTGGTAAAACCGCCTGTTCCTGAGATGGTGCCTGTGAAGGTGTGGATCTCCTGAGCGCCTGGATCATTGAGGTCAATAAGGTTCAAATTGGCAGCCCCAGTGAGGGTGATGTCACCCGTAAAAGTTTGATCGTTATTTCCAAGGTCGTTAATGAACCATGCATAACCATTCATGTTTAGGTCAAAGTCCTGTGAGGCTTCGGTATTAACGAGAAAGAGTCTGGCATATGGTCGTGTGCCTACGATCGTGCCTGTGCCCAGCTCAATGGTTTGGGCATCCACTTGGTTTTCAATTCCTCCGGCTTGCCCGTCGAAACGCAATTCCCCCGCATTGACGTTGATCGTCCCTACATTGGCTATGCGTCCGTTGTTACTTGTGCCGTTGCTGCCGACGAAATAGACACGTCCAACGTCATTGATGGTTAGGTCATTGCCCTGCGCATCCCAGGTGTTGTAAAATTGGATATTACGGCCTGCATAGATGGTCAGATCATCATTCAAAATGACTGACATGGTGAAGCGATCACTGCTGGAGGGGCTTTGATACGGTCCACCAGTGACAGTGCCGACACTGTGATCCAGAATGGCACCTGCACCACCGTTATCAAAGGTTAGGGTTTGGCCTTGGAGGATGAAATAGTTTCCACCATTGGTGTCTCCCAACCTTAAAGTGCCGAGTGTTATGGGAGTATCTAGCGTGATGGAGCGATTTCCTGAGATGTTATGCACCACATCTGCCACATCTCCGATCCCATTGGGAACGGTGTTATTTAGCCAGTTGCTGGCGGTGTTCCAGTTTCCGTTAGCATTGACATTCCAATCATCCGCTGCGGCTAGGCTTTGAAGGGTGAGATAGCCCAGTGTAAAAGTGCAGACGGTTGCCAGTGTCTTGCTTAGAAGTCGTCGAACCCGATTTGAATGCCCCCGAGGCAAGTGGTCGCTCGGTGTTGAAACTGATCGTGGAAATGATGTGTGCATGGAAATGGCTTGGTCCATCTGGTGATTGACCAGATGATGGTTTTTTCGGATGCACGACTTTGTTCCGAAGTGGGCTTCCCAAGCTATTGGCCCTGGGGCTTGGTGTTAGCTTGGCGTTAGGCTTGTTCACGCCCCCGCATCATTGCTTGCTCAATAATAAAGAAAATACCAGCAAGTCCGGGATTCCTTGTGAAATCAAGTGTTCCACGCCAAGTGTAGCAAAGGCTTTGAGGGAAGCGCCAAATCTAGGCACAGCATCCCCAGCCGCCAAGATCTGGGAAATCAGGGCATTTATTTTTTTGAGGGACTCTAACTTAACCTAAAGCATCTCGATAAATCGAAATGCGTCATCTTACTGCGACACCGCCCGGCGGGATTCGATCCAGCGGATGGCAAAACGGACCACAGCAGACCCATCCTCCATCTTTAATTTGGAACGAATGTTAGACCGATGCACATCTACGGTCTTGGTGCTGATGTGCAATGCCTCCGCGACATCATGAGTGCTTTTGCCCTCACCGATCAATTGGAAGACTTCAAATTCTCGGTCTGTGAGCACATCCAGCCCATCTTCACCATCCCTGCGGGTGCCGCTGGTGTAAACCTGGATCATTTGTTCCGACATGGCTTCACTGAGCCAAGTGCCACCTTCAGCGACACGCCTCAGGGCACGCTCATAGATGTCATAGGAGATGTTTTTCATCATGTAGCCCTTGGCTCCAGCTTTGAGAGCACGCAGAGCGTAGTAGGCCTCATCATGCATGGACATCATGAGGATAGGCAGATCTGAATGGAGAGCATGAATGTCCTTCACCACTTCAATGCCGTTACGATCTGGAAGAGTGATGTCCATGAGGAGGATATCTGGGAGGTCAGATTCGACCAGGGTCATGGCTTCACGGGCATCCCCAGCGGTCCAGCAGCAATCGAAGTCGGGAAGACTTTCGATGAAGGCCTTCATGCCCCCGCGCATCATGGTGTGGTCATCGACAATGGCGACACGTTTCTTGGGGGTTGGAGTGCTGGGTACTGAAGGTGGGGTATGTTTATTCATAGGTTAGTCGGCGGTCGGCAGGGTGTTTTCTAAAATAGGAATTTCGCAGGTGGCGATGGTACCATCTGCGCCAGGGCGGGGCTGGAATGAAAGAGACGCTTCGAGAGCATCTACGCGCTGTTGTACAATGAAAATGCCCATGCCGCGTGATTTGGGCTGCGCACTTGGTTTAAAGGTAGCACCATCATGAGAAACCTCCAAGTAAAGACAGTCTTGACCTTGGGCCAAGCTGATTTCAATCCAGGTTCCTTTGGAGTGTTTCGCTGCATTGGTGGCCAATTCCTGAGCGATTCGATAAATTTGAGCAGCGGCTTCCGCCTCCACAAGACCTTCGACAGGGTCACAGGAGGATGTGCAACGAATGTTGAAGGCACGTTGCAGAAAAGTGGCCAAATCAGTCAGGGCTTGCGGTAGTGCCCCGGTTCCTACTGCGACGGGGGCCAGTCCTTTGGCAAAGCGGCGTGCGATGTCGGTAGCCTCCGCCAGTTCTCTTTCGATGTCAGAGGCCACTTGAGCCTGCGGGAGCGAAGCCCTGGCGAGAATGGTCTGCAAAATGCCAGTCTTCAGGTGAGCTGCGGCCAATCGCTGACAGATATCGTCATGGAGATCTTGCCCGATTCGCCGCCTTTCTTGCTCTGCGACTTCAATCAACTGGCGCTCCAGTTTTTTGCGTTCCGTGATGTCCGTCATGACACCCACCACTTGCAGGGCTCCTGGAACATCCCCAGGTTTCTGGACGGAGAAACTTCGGCAATTCATCCATTGCAGACCCTCAGGCCTCTCAATCCGGATTTCCATGTCGGTTTCTCCAGGTTGGTTCCTCAGTTGCCTCAGCATTTCCAGAATTTTATGGCGGTCTTCTTTCGCGACGTTGCGCAGCCATTCCCAGCGATGTTTGACAAGCCGATCTCCACTTTGTCCCCAAAATTCTTCGTAGGCCGGATTGACGTAAACGGGTTCTTCTTTTTGGGCCGAGGCTACCCAAAAAATGTCCCGCATGCTGGAGGCAATGTGGCGGAATCGCTGTTCCGTAGCTCGCAGACGGCGGAGCGTCTTGGCAAAGCTTACAGACACGGTGGCCAGTTCATCTGGACCTTCGATGGGATTGGGGATTTCGGTGTCCCAATTGATGTTTTGCGTTTGTTCAACGATTTTGGTCACGCGTTCTGTGACCATGATCTGGAGCAAGGCCCAGAGGAGCAGGCAGCCACCAAATAAGGCGCAAGCTTCTGCGACTGAGTCGTAGAGTACGCGGTTTTTTGAAGCCAGCATGGCACCGCTAAGATCATACTCAAGGATGACCGTTCCTTTGGTCATTTTTCTAGCCACATCCCAAAAAGGGAAGACGGCGATCATGCGTTTTTCATCTGCGCTTTCGTTGATGCGCCCCTCCATTTGCTGGCGTGCTTGGGCTATGAAAGGAAGGGCCGACGCGACTGGAGTTTCGCGTAAATCAAGACCACGCCATTGCTGCTCTGTCGCATGGCGGACGATGTCTCCGCCATCGCAGATGACCGCGTGCAAAAGGTTTGGATCTACCGAAGCATAGCTCACGACTAAGTCAGCCGACTGTGGAAGATCGCGTCGCAGGAAGTGTTGTGCCAAGCCGGAAAGACGTGAGCCTTCACTGTAGGCATTCAGCCGCATTTGGGTGAGCTGGGCCGTGCCATCGCGGAAATATTGACGTGTGAAACTAATCGTGATCATGAAGATCCCGAATGCGAAAACGAGTGCCGAAAGACGAAATTGTAGGGTTCGAAAGCGCATTAGAGATCTCCTTTCACCAGGCTGTTATCCAGCAGTCCTTGCCAAGTTTCATCCGAGTCCAGAAAACCTTCATATTTCATGAAGCTCGCCATTTTCTTCAATATCGGCTCCAGACCTTCAGGCCCTGGACTCAAGAGTGTTAAGTTTTCTTCTTGTGAATACTCCTCAATCTTTTCCAGAGCTGCGGAGAATTGTTTGCGGGTCAGTCCCTCTCGGCGGAGCACGGCGGCCATGCCTTCTTCTGTGTGTCCGGATTGCAGCGCTGGCAGGGCATTGAAATGAGCTTGAACCAAGCTGCGCAGGGTCGCTTCCCGATCCTTCAAGAAATCTTCTCGAACTACCAACACACGGTAGAGCGTCCGGGGGATTTGGTTTGAATCAAACAATGAATGCGCGCCTTTTTCAATCAGTCGCGTCTGCCCAGGGTCCATAGTGACGACGGCGTCCAGCTCGTGCTGTTCGTAGGCATTTTCGGCTTCTGCCAAATTCAGCGGCACGATCTCGACATCCTCCAAGGTCATTTCCACCGTATGGAGGGCCTGAGTTAGAAAGTACTCTCCGCAGGCACGTAGTTCCACGCCCACACGTTTGCCTTTCAGATCGGCCAGTGTTTTAATGGCTGGATGGGCTAAGATGGCATCGCCTCCTTTGGAGGCTCCCATGACGAGGACAGCCTTGATGTTATGTCCACCGCCTTTGAGCCTCAGCATCTCATCTAGGGTGACGACGGCTCCATCCACCACGCGGTTTTCAAAAGCCATCATCTTGGCGGAAGTCCAGGAGAGCTCAACGAAGTTGACGTCTTGCTCTGCCAGTACACCGCTTTCTCTAGCCAAGGTTAAAGTTTCCATTCCGGGCCATACCCCGACGGCCAGAGCAAAGGGACGGTGTTCCTTAGGTTCAGGCCAAACCAAGGCCAAGCCGCAGAGCAGGAGGCCAGAAACCGCAACAGAGATAGCGCCGAAGCGCGAACCAACTTTTGACATAGTAAATGCAGGTTAACAGAATCTTCCCAAGTAGGCCCGAAAGTTGAGCTTCAATGCAATGCAAAGAGTTCACTTAGTCTAGATGACTCCCAAAATGGAAGATTTATTGCTGGAGAGGGCATTCCCACAGCTCTTGTCCACCTTGATCGTTGCGAAGCGAGGCTGGCGAGTTTAGTTCTGAGCACCCCATTGTTATCCCAAGATATGTCCGACAAGCCAACCATCATCTACACGAAGACCGACGAAGCTCCCGCTCTCGCCACTTATTCACTTTTGCCGATTGTTGAGGCCTTTACCCAATCCTCCGGTATTGCGGTGGAGACGCGTGATATTTCATTGGCGGGTCGAATCATTGCCAATTTCCCTGATTTTCTGACGGAAGAACAGCGTATCGAAGATGAGTTGGCCTATTTGGGCAAACTTTGCGTGAAGCCTGAGGCAAATATCATCAAACTGCCGAACGTTTCTGCTTCTGTCCCGCAGTTGAAAACTGCCGTGGCAGAACTCCAGAGCCAAGGTTACGCTTTGCCAAACTACCCTGAAAATCCCCAGACGGATGCGGATAAGGAAATCAAAGCCCGCTATGCCAAAGTCATGGGCAGCGCGGTGAATCCTGTGCTGCGTGAGGGGAATTCTGACCGCCGTGCGCCGAAAGCGGTGAAGGAATATGCCCGGAAGAACCCCCACTCCATGGGCAAATGGTCACCGGATTCTAAGACCAGTGTAGGCACCATGGGGAAAGAGGACTTCTTTTCCAATGAGAAGTCGGTAGTGGTTTCAGAGGCCACAGATGCGAAGATCGAGTTCATTGGGAAGGATGGCAGCACGAAGGTGCTAAAGGCCAGCACACCCCTGAAAGCGGGCGAAATCCTGGATGGCACGTTCATCAGCAAAAAAGCACTGGTGGCTTTCTTGGAGCAGCAAATTGCCAAGGCCAAGGCTGACGGGGTGCTTTTCTCTCTGCACATGAAAGCGACCATGATGAAGGTCAGTGACCCGATCATTTTTGGTCATGCCGTGCGGGTGTTTTTCAAAGACGTGGTGAGTAAGCACGCTGATGCACTGGCTGAACTGGGCGTGGACTTTAACAATGGCTTTGGTGACCTGATCGCCAAACTGGATAAGCTGCCTGCTGAGAAGAAGGCGGAGATCGAATCTGATATCCAGGCTGTCTATGCCAACGGCCCAGCCATTGCCATGGTGAACAGTGACAAGGGCATCACCAACCTGCACGTTCCGAGCGACGTGATCGTGGATGCCTCCATGCCGGCCATGATCCGCACCTCTGGTCAGATGTGGAATACCGCTGGTAAACAGCAGGACACGCTGGCCGTGATCCCTGACAGTTGCTATGCTGGTGTGTACCAGACGGTCATTGATTTCTGCAAAAAGAACGGCGCTCTTGATCCTAAGACCATGGGCACCGTGCCAAACGTGGGCTTGATGGCCCAGGCGGCGGAAGAGTACGGTTCCCATAACAAGACCTTTGAAATCCCTGCTGATGGCACCGTCCGTGTCACGGACAGTGCTGGCAAAGTGCTGTTTGAGCACAGTGTCGAGGCTGGTGACATCTGGCGTGCCTGCCAGACGAAGGACGCTCCGGTGCAGGATTGGGTCAAGCTGGCCGTGAATCGCGCTCGTGCCACAGGCTCTCCTGCCATCTTCTGGCTGGACGAAAATCGCGCTCATGATGCGCAGATCATCGCCAAGGTGAAGACCTATCTGGCGGATCACGACACCACGGGGCTGGACATCCGTATCCTCCCACCTGCGGAAGCCTGCCTGTTCAGTCTGGAACGCATTGTGAAAGGTGAGGAGACCATCTCTGTGACTGGCAACGTCCTGCGTGATTACCTGACGGATCTTTTCCCGATTCTCGAACTGGGAACCAGTGCCAAGATGCTTTCCATTGTGCCGTTGATGAATGGCGGTGGTCTTTTTGAAACGGGTGCTGGTGGCTCTGCGCCGAAACACGTCCAGCAGTTCGTGGAAGAAAACTACCTGCGCTGGGATTCTCTGGGTGAGTTCCTGGCCTTGGCCGTTTCCCTGGAGCATCTCAGTGAAACCTGCAAAAACCCGAAGGCTAAGATTCTGGCGGATACGCTGGATGCAGCAACGGGTGAATTCCTGGCACATGACCGCTCACCAGGGCGTAAACTCGGCACCATTGATAACCGTGGCAGTCACTTCTACCTGGCGCTCTACTGGGCACAGGCCTTGGCTGCGCAAACGGGTGATGCTGAATTGCAGGCTCAGTTCAAACCTATTGCTGAAGAGCTCATCGCGAATGAAGCGAAGATCGTGGCTGAGCTTTTGGCCGTTCAGGGCAAGTCTGTGGACATCGGCGGTTATTACAAACCGAATGATGCCCTGGCCTCTGCCGCGCTGCGCCCAAGTGCGACACTGAATGCCATTTTGGCCAAGGTGTAGTCTGTTGGGTTTAACCAACTCTATGAAATCCCGTCGGCTCTGAGTCGGCGGGATTTTTTATGTGGAGATGCTCAGCAACTGGTGGGCACGCGCTGGGCCAGTTTCACCGCATGCGGGATGGCCCCTAACACAAAACTGAGGCATTCCACCGCTCCCTGTGGTTTGCCCGGCAGGGCGATGACAAGCGCGCGATCCACGATGGCGGCGAGGCTGCGGCTGAGGATGGCATTGGGAGTGATTTCCACCGAGCGCATCCGCATGAGTTCGCCAAAGCCTGGGATTTCCACACGCATGATGCCCCGAATGGCTTCCGGGGTGACATCCCGCACATCCACGCCCGTTCCACCGGTGGTGAGAATGAGGCCGCAGCCTTGGGAAATAAGCGAACTGATAGCGGATTGAATGCGTTCCAGGTCATCCGGCACGATGACTTCTCCGAGGATCTGCCAACCGTAGCCTTTGGCCGCTTGATGGAGGGCCGGACCGCCGAGATCTTCATAGATGCCTTGGCTGGCGCGATCTGAAACGGTGATGATTCCGACGGGGATGGGAGCGGGTGACATGGGTTTTAGGAGAGGGGAGTTTTGGTTTTAGAAAGGAGACGGATGTCTGTTATCTGCATAGTCTTGTCCACCGCTTTGCACATGTCATAGATGGTGAGCGCGGCAATGCTGACAGCGGTGAGCGCCTCCATTTCCACGCCTGTGGCGGCGGTGGTTTTAACCGTGGCGGTGATTTGGACGCCGTCGGACTGAAGCTCAAAATGCACGGCCACTTTGCTCAAGGGAATTTGATGACACAGAGGAATGAGATTTTGAGTCAGCTTAGCCGCCTGAATCGCGGCAATGCGTGCCACGGCCAAGACATCTCCCTTTTTGTGGCCATTCTCCTGGATCAGCGTCAGCGTCTCTGGGGTCAGCAGGATTTTGCCTTCGGCGATGGCTTCGCGCAGGCAGGGAATTTTATCGGAAATATCCACCATGCTGGCTTTTCCAGCTTGGTCCAGGTGTGTGAGAGATGACATGGGGAGATGATGGCGAGTTTTGGCCATCTGCTCAAATGGAAGTCTAGTCGGATAAATGGGGGCAATCAGGTGCGTATTGTGCTTATCATGGCACCCGCTTTTGAAAATCGCTTCAGTCGCCGCTCACTGCTTCAGCGCTCGGCCGCAGGCTTTGGCGGCTTAGCCTTGCAGGGACTCTTGAGCGCAGCGGAGGCGGAAAATCCACTGGCCGCGAAGAATCCACATTTCCCGGCACGGGCCAAGCGGGTGATCTTTCTGTTCATGAAAGGTGGGCCTTCGCATGTGGATACCTTTGATCCGAAACCTCTATTGGATCGTGATCATGGTAAGCCGCTGCCCTTTGCGCTGCCGCGAGTGACGTTTGCGAAAACCAGTACGCTGCTGAAGTCTCCATGGAAGTTCCGTCAGTATGGTGAAAGTGGTCTGCCAGTGAGTGACCTCTTCCCTCATGTGGCCAAGTGCGTGGACGATCTGTGCATCATGCGCTCCTTGCATGGCACCAATCCCGCGCATGGCGGAGCCTTGCTCAAGCTGCATACGGGGAGTGATACCTTTGTGCGTCCTAGCCTGGGGGCCTGGGTGAGTTATGGCTTGGGCACTGAAAACTCTGACCTGCCAGCGTTTGTAACCATCTGCCCCACCTTGGCTCATGGTGGCGTGAATAACTGGGGGGCTGCCTTTCTCCCGGCCTGGGCACAGGGCACGCCATTGGGCAATGCTAGTGTGCCTGCTGAGCAGGCGGTGGTGAAGCATATCCACAGTGACACAGCGTCACCTTCCTTGCAGCGTTTGCAGTTAGACCTGGCCAGTCAGATGAATCGAAGCCATCTCGGCGAAGCTGGTTCTGATGCGATGTTGGAGGCGCGAATCAATTCCTTTGAACTGGCTTTCCGTATGCAAACGGCCATGCCGGAGTTGCAAGACATCCATGGTGAAACAGAGGCCACTCAAAAGCTCTATGGTCTGGATGATCCCGTCACGCAGAACTTTGGTCGCCAGTGTCTGATGGCTCGTCGTTTTGCGGAGCGTGGCGTGCGTTTTATCCAGGTCACGCATAGCGATGCGAACGTGCAGTGGGATCAGCATGGGGATCTTTTTAAAGGTCACACGAAGAATGCTGCGGAGGTGGATAAACCGATCGCTGGTTTGCTGCATGATCTGAAATCACGCGGCCTGTTGGAGGATACTTTGGTCATTTGGGGCGGGGAGTTCGGGCGCACGCCGACGGCTCAGGGGAATGACGGGCGTGACCACAATCCCGAAGGTTTTACCATGTGGATGGCCGGTGGCGGGGTGAAGGGCGGCATGGCGTATGGTGCCACCGATGACTACGGCTACTTTGCCACGGAGAACAAAGTCCACATCCATGACTTTCACGCCACGATCCTGCACCTTTTAGGCCTGAATCATGAGAAGCTGACTTACCGCTACGCGGGCCGCGATTTCCGCCTGACTGATGTGCACGGTCACGTGGTGAAGGACATCATGACCTAGCTGGAGGGCGGCGCTTAAATTCGGCGGCGGCGTGTCAGGAGCAGTCCAAAACCCAGCAGGAGGAAGATCATGCGGGAAGGTTCTGGAACAACGTAAATGATGCCATGGCTCAAAAACAGGGAAGTGTCCCAGGCGAGCCCCATGCTGGAGATGTCTGGCAGTTCGAGGATGCTCGTTTCATCGCCTTCAGATACTCCCGCAATGCCCAGTCCGGAGAAGTCAATCAGGTCGAAGATCATCCCGCTTTGGTAACTGACACCGGTATCAATGACTTGCACCCGTGTACCGGAAGTGAACGTGAGCGCGCCTGTGACTTCCAGGGAATCATATTGAGAGGTCGTGGGATCAAGATTGCCCAGGGCCAGAATGGCGATGTTGCGAGCAGCTTGATCCAGGCCCGGATCAATGAAGGCCGCCGATCCTTGGATCTGAACTTGCAGCAGAGCGTCCGTGAGGAAACTGGCGGTGGAGTTGATGGTGAGGGTGCCAATGTCTGTGCCTCTCGTGCCACCTGGGATGACGGTGCCAGCCACGGTGATCGCACGGCCCACGGTGCCGTCTCCACCGAGGGTGCCAGTGGCGTTGATTTGAAGGGCTGAACTTGGCGTGAAGCTCAGCTTCTCCAGGTAGAGCGCGCCATCGACGGTAGTCAACGAGCTGAGCTGAAACAGACTGGCTCCAGTTTGGATGAGTTCCACCGTAGCGTCAGTTCCGATAGTTATGATGCCGCTGTTATTGCCAAAGGCATCCAGATCAATGGTGGCTAGACCCGTTTGGGTCGCATTAGCGATCCAGGTGCCTCCTGTGAGGGTGCCTGCACCATCATTCTGAACAAGCGTAATATCGTCAAAGGTACCTGAGGCAGCGCCCGTGATTCGGAAATTGCCTCCCAGAACTTCCACAGTGCCTTGGTTATCAAAGGTCCCCGCTCCGACATCTGAGTCGAAGCTGAAAAACTGTGCCTGATCCGCGCTGGAGTCCGTGGCCTGTTTTTGCACTAAACCCGTGGCGCTGTTGGTGAACGTATAACCATCACGCATTTCAAAATCACCAATGTTGGCAAAGATGAAGTCACCATTGTTGATGAATTGTCCACCGGAGGTCGTTGCTGTCAGGTTATCTGAGGTGGTGCTAGGCTGATGGTTGAATGTGCCGTTGTTGATGAACGTACCGGCACCACTTAAAGTGCGGTTTCCATTGCCATTCAGATTCACGGTGCCGTCATTAACAACGCTCAACCCTGTTCCGATGTTCCAAGTGGCGACATTATTCCAATTCACCACTCCCGTACTGGCATTCAGCCATTCAGCTGAGCCGGATAGAGAAAGGGTACCCGTGCCTTCAATATTAAAGGTGCCCTCGTTTCTCAGTTGAATATCCGCAGCGATGCTCAGTGTGGTTAAGCTATTCCAATTCACCACTCCTGTTGTGGCATTCAGCCATTCACCCTCCCCGGAGAGAGAACGGGTGCCAGTGCCTTCGATGTTAAAAGTCCCCTCATTTCTCAGTTGAGTGTCCACAGCGATGCTAAGTGTGGTGGCACTGCCCCAGGTGATGGTTCCAGTGCTACTATTGAGTAACTGCCCGCCATCTTGAAGCACACGAGAACCTGTCCCGGTGATGTTAAATTGCCCATCATTACGAAAGAGTACGGTGGCGGCTATTCCAAGGGCACTGCCGGACCACTCCATGGTGCCCGTGCTGTCATTGATGACAGAACCTACCCCGTCAAAACTGCTAAGTCCGGTGCCTGTCAGGAAGTTTAAAGTTCCCTGGTTCCGCAAGATACTTTCATCTGCCAGAGTGATCTTGCCATCGCTGTGATTGAGGGTGCCCGTGCTGTCATTGACGAACTCACCTCCATCCGCCAGCGTTTTGGTGCCGCCTGCAGTGACATTGAAGATACCGCTATTGGTTAGGGTGTTTCCCTGAGTGAAAATGCTTTGTTGGCTCCAAACGATACCGTTATCACTGATATCAAAGGTTAATCCCCCCGTGCCGATGGTAAGATCACTGGCCACTGATCCATTGCCACTGGCAGTGATGCGCATGGAGGAAGTGGAACTGCCTTTGATCACGCCTGACCAAGTGCCTGCAATATCCAAGGTGCCGCCGTTCGCCGTCCAGGTAGCGTCTGCCACACTGGTGCCACCGGATGCCAATCTCAGAACCCCGAGGGTTGCCTGAATCTCACTGCCTGAGGCGGCCACAAAACCTGCTAAACCAAAGACGAAGGACGCATCTCCAGTGCTGGAGGTCTTCTTCAAGAGACCATGATTTTCAAAGCTGGCGGTGCCCACTATTTGGATGTCTCCTCCGGCCTGAAAGTCGTAGGTGCCGTAGTTTTCAAACGTGACACTGCTGCTGAGAATTAAATTATCGCCAGATCCCGTGAAGACATGATTGAAGGTGCCATTGTTCGTGAAGCGTCCGTTTCCTGTGAGGGTGATGTTGGCGTTATCAATGAACTCGGCTGTTCCATCATTGATGATTTGGCTGTCGCTAAGCGATAGCGTGCCCGTGCTCAGGGAAAGTAAACCCGTAGCGGTATTGGTGAGGATACCTGTGCCGCTGAGAGTAATGACCCCTGAACTGCTCAGGATGATTTGGCCATCATTCTGGATCGCAGTATTCGCAATGAGTGTGCCTGTATCCAGCGTGAAGACGCCCGTGGCGGCATTGATGAGAGTCCCGGTGCCTGCCAGCGTCACCGTTGTTACCGCTGTTGCCGTTTTGAGAGTCATGCTGCCATTATTGGTGAAATTGGCGTCCGTCAGAGTCAAGGTGCCAGATTCCAGCAGGAATTCACCGTCACTGCCATTTTCCACACTGCCTGTTCCTTGGACAGTAGCGGTGCTTCCTCGCAATTTTAGGATGCCATCATTGCGCAGAGTGTTGCCATTACCGTCCAAGATGCCACTCGTCCATAAGAGGCCATCGCCCGTGACATCAAGAATACTCAGAGCAGAGGCCGCCACGAAGATACCGCCAGTTGAGCTGGCGGGGTTTTCATTCGTTAATGAGACTTGTCCAGAACCTGTCATGCTGGAAACACCGCGCAGGAGTGACCAACCTCCTGAGAAAGAGAGTGTCGCCCCTGAAGCGACGGTGAAATTTCCACCCGTGGAACTGGCCGCGCCAGCTTCGGTCTGAGTGCCTGAAATATTCAGGTGGCCGAGATCAATTTGGATATCGCCATTATTAACAAAGGCTCCTCCCACGGAAGTCGTGTTCGGGAAGATGTACGAGACGTCGTTGGAACTGCCATCCGTACCCTGGGTCTTGTGAATGAGACCGTTGTTGGTGAAAGATGATCCCGTGCTGGACAAGCGGAGGTCTGCCCCACAGTCAATTTGCAGCACACCTTCATTGATCACCTTGCCACCGCCATTGACCATGATGTTGTCATTGCCGCTCTGAGTGTCCAAGAGAAGGCGTCCTCCAGCATCAATTTGCAAGGTGCCTGCTCCAGACAAATTGCGTCCGCTTGAGCCTCCCGTTGAGTCAAAGGTCACGATGGCACCTGTGGGAATGTTGACCAAGATGCCTGTGTTGATTGTTACATCTCCACCCGTCCAGGTATCGCCATCGGCCAGGGTCGTATTGCTGCTGTATGTGCCCGCAATGTCTGCCCCCTGAGAAAGTGTGAAGCAGACGGATAGACAGATGGCAACGATGAAAAAGCGACGCATGGCGGAGGGGGGCAGAGGTTTTCCTGAGGAACTACCCAAGTGGATCATTCCAAAATGTAGGAAGGCGGAACTTTTGGCAAGTTTGTTTACCCCTTTGGTTATAAGCTAAAGTTTTCCTTTGCTCGGCTGATACGAAAGCCTGTCCATTCAGGCAGCGTTTGTTTCCGGCCATGCAACCCAACCAACGCCTCGTTTCCCTGGATGCCTTCCGGGGCTTCATCATGCTTTTGATGGTTTCTTCAGGGTTTGGGTTGGTGCAAATAGCAAAGGCCAATCCTGATTCCAGTGCTTGGCAACAAGTCGCCTACCAGGTTTCGCATGTCAGTTGGCAGGGCTGTGCGCTTTGGGATCTGATTCAGCCTGCTTTCATGTTCATGGTTGGCGTGGCGGTGCCTCTATCCATGCTGAAGCGGAAGCAGGAAGGGCAGGGTTTCTTGGGCCGTTTTGCGCATGCCCTGTTCCGAGCGGTGATTTTGATACTACTAGGGGTGCTGCTTTCGACCCATACGAATGACGGGCAGACAAATTGGATCTTTACCAATGTGCTGGCTCAGATTGGCTTGGGTTATATTTTTCTGTATGTCATCGCTGGACTGGGCTGGGAATACTGCGCCGCCGCCATCGTGATCCTTTTGGTTGGGGACTGGTATTGGTTTTTCCAGCATCCAGTGCCGGGAGCGGGATTTGATTTTTCAGCCATCGGGGCCACGCCGGATGACTTGATAGAGGGACGCTTTTCACACTGGAGTAAGCATCTCAATGCAGCGGCGGACTTTGATCGTTGGTTGCTGAATCTTTTCCCTCGGGCGCAGGTTTTTCTCTCCAATTCAGGCGGCTATACCACCCTGAATTTCATCCCTGCACTGGCGACCATGCTCATGGGAGCCGTCACGGGGGAAAAGCTGATGCGCAGCCAAAAGACAGCGGGCCAAAAGGCTGCCGCGTTGCTCATTGCTGGCATTGTCTGTCTGCTGATCGGGACGGTTTTAGGGATCGTCGCGGTGCCCATTATCAAGCGCATCTGGACACCTTCTTGGGTCATGTTCAGCGGTGGCTGGGTCTTGATCTTCCTGTCAGCCTTCTATTGGCTGGTGGAGGTGGCGGGACAAAGAAAGCTGGTCTTCCCCCTCGTTGTGGTCGGCATGAATAGCATCTTCATCTACCTCATGCACAGTCTCGCAGCGGGGTGGATTCGTGACACCCTGAAATCCCATCTTGGGCCGGACTTCTTCAGCGGTTTTTGGGCTCCTGTCTTGGAGCGGTGCGGCGTGCTGGCCGTGCTCTGGCTGCTCTGCTTTTGGCTGTATCGCCAACGTGCTTTCTTGCGTGTGTAAGGTGCCAAAAGAAAAGGGGTTGAGTTTGACCTCAACCCCTCTTGAAACTCATGAAATGGCTCAATGAATCGGCGCGGTATCGTAAACGATGACGCGATCAAAGAACGGTTTGCAGGTATCCACAAAGCGTTGGTGCTTGGGGCATTCCTTTTGGTAGAATTCATGATCCTGCATGTTTTTGAAATGCAGAGTCAGTGAGTAGTTGAAGCTGTGATCAGTGACTGGGCGCTCCTCAGTCGGGGCAGGCTTGCCAACGAAGCCGTGTTCAAGGTAATCAATGGTCTTGAGGGCGATCAGTTCGTTCTCAAAAGTTTCGATCTGTTCGGCGCTCAGATCTTGTTTTAGCCAGAAATAGACGTTGTGGATCATGGTGACCCAATGATGACACGGGCACTTGGGCGGCGTCAATCCTCAAGAGGCTTTGAAGTGCTACTTCTCGGCTGATTTTACCGGAGGCTCAGGCGGTAGCTTCTTGAAATCGGTCAGTTTGGCCAAGCCATAATAAAAACCGACCACGCTGCCTAAAAGCAGAAGAAAAGCCACCATCGGCCAGAAACCTGGGAGCCAGGGTGGAGATAGGCGGCGGCGACGTGACATGAATCAAGATGATGGCGAGATGACAAAAAGGGAAAGAGAAAAATCGAAACTCTGACGGCTTATCGGAACAAGGTTCCCAGCTTCTTGCCCAACAGGAGCGCGGCTCCGACAATGGTGATGGTCAGGAAAATCATAGCCCAAACACCCAGTGCTGAGGCAAGATTGGGGCCGTTCCCCAAAGACATAACGAGGAAGTAGATGGCTTTGGTGATGGGAAAGTGCGCGGATTGTTGCGCCAGGATCATGGAGTCACTGACCTCCAGCATGGCAAAGGCGAAGGCTAGCAGGCCCCCAGCCAGGAGATTGGGCGCGACGAGGGGCAGGGTGACACGCCACAGGGCTCGTTCGGGAGAGGCCCCCAGGTTTTGCGCAGCCTCCTCCAAAGTGGGGCTGACCTGTTGAAAGCCTGCGGCGGCGGAGCGTACAATGTAAGGTAGGCGGCGGACAGCGTAGGCGATCACCAGAATGAGAAAAGGATTCTCCCCCAGGATCAGCCAATCAAAGGGCTGGCCAGGACGTGTCATTGCCAGATATCCAAAGGCCATGACCACTCCAGGAACAGCCAAAGGGAGCATGGCCATGGCGTCTAAAATCTGACGGCCCCAGAGGCGGGTGCGTACATTCACATAGGCCACGCCGATCCCCAAAATGAGAGCGAAGGCAATGGCAATGATGGAGTATTTTAAGCTGTTGGCGATGGAGCTGAGCGTGAGTTCATGGCCCAAGGCTTCGCGGTAGTGATCCAGGGTGAAGGCGTGAGGAATGATGGTGGCATACCAGTCGTCAGCAAAGCTGAGCAGAACCACACCGAGATGCGGCACCACGGCCAGGAAAGTCACCAGAGCGAAAGCCAAGGTGCAAAGCCAACCTAATCCAAAGGGAAGCTGTACCGTTTCGCGGGCCATCGTGGCGCGTCCACCGCCCGCGGCATTGGCTCGACCAAAGAAGATCTTGCTGAGGGTATAAATCAGTGTGCTGAAAACCAGCATGACCACGACCAGGGCATACGGGAATGGATTGTCACTCAGGTCATTCAGCGAACGGAAAATCTGCACGGAGGTCACGCGATCATAGTCGAAGACCAGCGGCACGCCTAGCTCAGTAAAGGCCCAGATGAAAACGATGGTGCCACCAGCAAAAATGCCCGGCATGATGAGTGGCAAGGTCACTCTCCAGAAGCGCTGAAAGGGAGGGCAACCTAGATTAGCCGCCGCCTCCTCCATGGCAGGGTCCAGGTTAGCCAAGGCCGCTGCGACATTCAGATAAAGAATGGGATAAAGATGCAACACCTCCATGATGACGATGCCCAGCATCTGGCCTTGGCCTAACCAATCGGTGGGATGTTGCGCGCTCATCCATCCCAGTTTGATCAGCAGCGCATTGAGCGCTCCGGATTGTCCCATGATCGCCTTGATGCCAATGGCTCCGACAAAGGGAGGTAGCACCATGGGTGTTAGGACCAAGCTGTTCAGCAACGTCTTGCCTGGGAAGGCAAAACGAACAAACAGAACCGACAGCGGCAGGGAAACCACCAAGCAGCCAAGCGTGGTCCAGATGGCGATGACAAAGGAATTGATGAGCCCTTCGCGGTAAAGCTGGTTGCTGAAAACTTCGGCCACAAACTCCAGGGTAAAATGATGATCTGGCGTTTCAAAAGCCAGCTTCACCGTCGTCCAGATCGGGTAGGCAAAGAAGCAGCTAAAAAACGCTGCCATGATGCCAAAAACAAGAAGCGCGAGAGAACGTGACATGAGGTTAAGGGATAAAGGGGATCGCGTTTCTAATCACTGCCCTTTGCGGGCTAGGCTTCTGGCCAATTCGTAGTTGTGCCTGAAGTTGCCTCCGAGGGTCCGTGCCAAGCGGGTTTCCGCGACTTTGTCACGGGAGCGGACAACTTTGGTGATGCCACCGATGGCGGTATCGTAGCGAATGCTATTCAGTTCCTGAAAGACTTCCGTGGCACGGGGAGGTTCTTGGGCATCAATGAGTGCCTGCCAGGCTTCGCGTTGCTCTTCATGTGTATCCACGCACAGGACTCGAATGAGAAAACGCAGGGTGCTGAAGGCAGAGCCCGTCCACTCAGGATGATACGTGAAGGCTTTGGCCTTTTCGTACGGCAGTTCATCGGCATCACTCATGAAGGGCAGGTGGTCGGGCTGATAAAAGTCTTTGCGGGCAGCCAGCCTGCGCAAGGCGCTGCGGCTTGGGCCACCGGGGGTGCCTGCGCGGTAAGCCCAGATTTTTTGACCGGCATCACTGAGCACAAACTCGATGAAGGCCGTGGCCAATTCTGCATTGGGCGCGCCACGGAACATGGCGATGGGGTCCACACTGACGGAACTGCCGCCCACGGGCATGATGAACCCGATGCGTGAGCTGCCATCTGGCCTGCGCGTTTCTTCCTCCGTGGACCGGCCATAATAATCAATGCACATGCCGGCCGCAGCATCCCCACGCGCGACATCCAGGGGGATTTTGCTGGAGCTGTCGCTGAAGTATCGGGCATTGGCGCTGATCCGTTGGATCATGTTCAGACC
>JAOZVT010000118.1:469-1853 GCA_025869455.1 Prosthecobacter sp. | reverse complement strand
CCGATCTACTGGCGGCAGGAATGGCTTCCGTAATGAGTAAATCGAGCGCACCAGCACGGGTGAGCCAAGTGCGGGCTTCCGTGACGCTGCTGACAGCGTGAACGGTCCAGTCAGGTTGTCGTTTGAGAGCTTCTGTTCGGGGGCCGAGGGTGTCGGCGTTGGCATCAAGAAAAAGTATCGTCATCGTTTCGTGGGGCGCCGTCAATTCGTCAGCGGCGGGAGCAGCGGGTTCACGCCGCCAGGCACGGTCTGGGGCGAGCGTGAGCCAAAGTCCAAGAGATCTCGTGGCTCAGCGGCCACATCTTGGAGTTTGTGCTGGTAATACAGCCGTACAACATAGCCGTGGTAAGAACGGCGGCCATGGGCGGCAATTTCTCCCGGAGTGAGTGCCGGCAGGAAATAGGTTACATCAAGAGGTTCTTCACCGATTCCGCTCCAGTCCACAGGCGCAGCGGCCCAGGCGGAGACAGGTTCATCGGCAATCGTTTGGGCAATTTTTTCGCCATTTACGCGGTCAAAGAAATAGACATCAATATCGACTTGGCTGGGGTCCACCTGAGTATTGCCCTGGCGCAGAATGGGAATGCGCAGGACGACTTTTTCTCCGTTCGTGACGGAGGCGTCTTTCTGAGCCAGACAGGCACCTAGAGAGAGTATTTTAGCACTTTCGCTGCCTGCCAGAGCACTGCTAGCCGTGGAAGTTGGGGTTGAAGGGGAATTTAAACGACGTTGCGCAAGATCACGAAATCCGGCGGCGCGGGCTGGGTCCATGCTTTCCAACTGACGCCATAGGGCGGCGGCTTTATCTGTCAGTCCCATGGTTTCATAACACTGCGCGGTCTCCGCCAGCACCTCTGGGCGGGCGGGAAATTGTAGATCGGCACGTTTCAGCACTTCCAGGGCACCTTGCATGTCTCCTATCCCTCGCACTTGTTTTGCCAACTCAATCATTTCTTCCAGTGACATATTTGCCGCAGGATCAGAGGAGGGAGGAAGATTAGGCTTTGGAACGGAAGGAGGCGGCGTGGCGCTGGGGGGAGAGGCTTTAGCCACCTGCGTAGGTACCGTGGGGACGGGGGCCGGTGTGGGCTGCGTTAGGGGAGCCACGGGTGCTGCAAATGAGCCAATGGGTGGCGGGGACTGACTCGGTGCCAGCGACGGCTGTGTGGCCTCCACCGGGGGCACAACGGCTAGCTGGCCCACGGGTGGCGGGCTAAAACTGACCGTCGGCAGCACCCTGGGCACCTGAGTTTCTAATAGATTCAGAGTTGCCGTGGTGGTTTTTGGGCTGGTTCCAACGGCGTCTGAACGCTGCCAGATCGCATTCATCACCAGGGCAGATTGTGCTGTTGCTAGCAGGCACAGGACACCAAGGGCCGCTGCA
>JAOZVT010000118.1:0-459 GCA_025869455.1 Prosthecobacter sp. | reverse complement strand
GCGCGGCCCCGGTCAGCTTTGAGAATGGTAGGGGCTTGAGCCATGCCGATTGCCGCAGGAAATTCGTATGGTACGTTCCGTGCTTCGCAGTGTCAATGCTCCAGCCCTTTTCCATCACTTCTCCGGCAAAAAAAGGAGAATTGTGGACACGAATCAGCACTCATTTGGGTCAACCTGCTGAAATTGCTGACCGTTTGGGGCGTGAAAAGGGATTTGTTTGGCTGGACAGTGCCGTTCCTGCCCCGGGTTCCACCTCCATTCTGACGGCCTGGCCCGAAGCTCTTTTGCGGGGCACTTTGGATCAAGACTGGGGCGAAGTGGAAAAAAGGCTCGGCGAGGCGACTGCTGAGGGCAGGCCGGGGGGGCTGTTTGGCTGGGTCGGGTATGATGGGCAGTTTGTGCTCGGCGTTTATCCTCATGCACTGCTCTATGACCACGACCAGGGGGAATGGTTCGAAT
>JAOZVT010000117.1 GCA_025869455.1 Prosthecobacter sp. | reverse complement strand
TTCGTCGCAGCCGACCGCCTACGGCGGCGGCGGAACTCAGGCGTTAGTCCCATCAGACGTTTATGCAAAAGCTCATACTTCTCTTGGTCGAAATCTTTGCCAGCAAGCTCACCAAGCGACTAGACAAAGGCAGCGCAGCAACAGCCATCGTAGTGAAGACATTTTTTGTTCTGCTAGCAGCAGCACCGTTCGTATGGATGTACTTCTATGGCGGCCAGTATCTGGGGCGCTAGGAATCACCGGGGTTAACAGTTCATGGCACTAGCAAAAATCGTGAAAGCTCCGTCAACAGGTCGTGGCTACTTCATAACAACAACCAAGAACACTGCAATCTCCCAGAGAGAGACTTTGGAGGAGGTGATCGTCAATCTTGCGACAGCTCTTGGCGTAGAGGTCATCCATAAGCAACTTGGCTCAAGAGGTGCGTTCTTTTATGAGGTGCAAGCCAGTGGATTTACCAGCTTTCAGAGCGCATCCAATACCATTCTTGAATTATCCCGAAGGCTTGCCAAGGGCGGCGAGCCTAACAATTCGTCGCAGCCGACCGCCTTCGGCGGCGGCTGAACTCAGGGCGTTAGGTGCCGCTCCATGCATTCCGGCGACTCGAACGACATGCGATGACACGTACTCCACCCATACCTTCCGAGTTTGAGCCTGTACGGAAATCTGCCCTTCGCGCCCTAGGGCCTGTTCGACAGGCTGACGCATCCACAAAAGCCGAAAAGAACTTTCTTTTTGCCGCGAAGCGCACGGATGCTGGCCGAGAGCTTCCACCGTACTACCTCGTCTACTTCCTGTTGGTCGACCTGCTGGGCTTCAAGGACCTCGGCCAATTCGAAAAGGTGTCTTGGTCAGTACCGCTGGACTTTAGAGGTGAGGCGTTCCTGGTCGAGCATCGGAAACTTGGCCTTGGACTCTTCGCTCGTGATCCAGCCACGCAAGAGGATGAGGCTAAGCAAATCGTGATCCGCATTCAAAAAGCGGTGAAAGCTGCTCGTCCTTTATTTGATTGGTTGGCAAGCCAAGCGGTAGCCTCGTCCAACGTCAACGTCCACAACAACAGCGCGCCGCTTTACGATCGCTATGAGTTTCTCCTCAGCGCTTACCGTGGCAAGCGTGATGAGGCGGAACGGCGAAAGGATGAGAAGGTTGTAAAGAAGGGAAAGGGTGAACATGGCATGTGGAGCCACATCTCTTTCCCTGCATATCAGCTGCGACGGGAGGCAAGCTGGTTTGCCCTATCTGTAATTGAGGCGTTTTTTAGTTGGAGCGAGCATGCGCTGATCCACCTTGCTGTACTAACCGGCAAGGTCGTGTCCGCTGAAGAGGTTGCCTTTCTTGCAACCGCTGACTGGTCAACGAAGTTCAAGACTGCGATTGATATCACTTCTCCGGATGCGAAAACGCAATTCGATAAGATCGCGTCTATTCGGCAAGACCTTCGCAATCACGTAGCTCATGGCGCCTTCGGGAAGCAGGGCGAGGCATTCTCGTTCCACTCAGGTGCGGGGGCTGTTCCTGTACTCCTGCCTCACAAACGTGGCAGCAATCGGTTCACTCTTGGCCGTGGCTTAGAGTTCGATACCGAGGCTGCAATAACCGCCATCGAGCGATTTGTAGTTTTTCTTTGGTCGGGCCACCGAGCTCCGGCCAAGCTGTACATTCAAGATAGCCACCTCCCAATAATTCTTACCTACGCCGCGAATGGCACTTACGCACGAGCGATGGCTTCGGCGGAAGAAATGGACTCATTTGTCACATACCTAAGCTATGAGGTGGATCGTGCTGCCAACATGGACTGGTAATAGACACCTACCAACGCAAGCGGCACCTAACAATTCATTCAAGCCGATGCCGCTT
>JAOZVT010000116.1 GCA_025869455.1 Prosthecobacter sp. | reverse complement strand
GGCACTCTTGCCCGCAAAAGAAGGCCGAACGAGTTTGAGAGCTAATCCATACCGAAGTGAATCATTCGAACTTCGAATTGCGGGCAGGTGCGCAGCCGCGAAGCGAATGCCCACATCACTTGTGCGTAGCCACAAAGGGTGCAAGGGGGCTGACGTGAGTTTCTTGGGGCGAACGTTGCAGGCAGGAGTGCCCACATCACTTTTCCAGTGAACCCTTCCCTTGCATTTTTCTAGCCTTCGTGATGGTACAAGGCATGACGGTCATAATGGTCCATGGCATCTGGGATACGGGGGCGGTGTTTAAGTCTCTAGGCTGTAAACTCAAGGCTCAGGGGCATGTGTGCTTGATGCCATCTTTGACTCCTAACGATGGTCGCCATGGCATTGCCGATCTTGCGAATAAGCTGGAGGCCTACATGGCCGAACATGTGCCCGAGAATGAAGCCATCGCGCTGATTGGATTCAGCATGGGGTCCATCATCTCACGCTATTATTTGCAAAAGCTCGGTGGTCATTTGCGGACGCGTGTTTTCATCAGCATCTCAGGCCCTCATGGGGGGACTTTCACGGCCTACCTTTATCCTGGGCTGGGCACGCGGGACATGCGGTTTGGTAGCGCTCTGCTGCGAGAGTTGGATGCTTCTACCGACTGTCTTTCTGGCCTCATCATCCATTCGTTCTGGACCCCGCTGGATCTCATGATTATCCCCGCTCAAAGTTCGGACTGGGCTTTGGCGAAAAATCACCGTGTCTGGTCCATCCTTCATCCTCTGATGCTTCGGCACGCTGAGGTACACGCTAGAATTATCACTGCCTTAGCTCCTTGGTCTCTGGAGAAAAAGTCATGAGCACACTTTTGGGCTTCTACTTAGACCGTTGAGAATCAATCGTCTCAAATAAAAACATGGCTTACGTATTGGCACTGTCCGTGCTGAATGCGCGACATGCTCTCTCCCATCCAAGAGTACCTCAAGACTCTCCATGCCCGTTATGCGTCCGTCATGGACGGGCACCTCGCTGATTACATTCCGGAACTGGCGAAGGCTGATCCTCATCATTTTGGCATCTGCATTGCCACGCGGGACGGGCATGTCTATGAGGTTGGGGATACGCGCCACAGTTTTACCATTCAGTCCGTCTCCAAAGCCCTGGCCTACGGACTGGCCCTGGAGGATCGTGGGGAGGAACACATTCTCTCACGCATTGGCGTGGAACCCTCGGGAGAAGCTTTCAATGCGATCAGCTTAAAAGAGGGAACCGGGGCTCCTTTCAATCCCATGATCAATGCGGGGGCCATTGCCACCTGCGGTCAGATTTTGCCAAAGGATGGGAAATCTCGCATCGAGAGAATCCTGGCCTACTTGAGCTCGTTTGCGGGGCGTGAGTTGGACATAGATGAGTCGATTTATCGCAGTGAAAGCGAAACCGGGCATCGCAATCGTGCCATTGGCTGGTTGCTGCGGAACTTTGGCATTGTGGATGAAGATCCGCATGAAACTTTGGAGACTTACTTTCAGCAGTGCTCCATCCGCGTGAATTGCCGGGATCTGGCGCTGATGGGGGCCACTTTGGCCAACCAAGGGGTGCAGCCCCTCACAAGGAAACGTGTCATCCCTAGCGAGTATGTGGACAACGTCCTCGGTGTCATGGCCACTTGTGGTATGTATGATTGGTCCGGCGAGTGGATTTACCGTGTGGGTCTGCCTGCCAAGAGCGGCGTGGGCGGCGGCATTTTAGCTGTCTTGCCCGGCCAGCTCGGCATTGGTGTTTATTCTCCACTCTTAGACCCGCAGGGAAACAGCCTGCGCGGTATCCGCGTGTGCATGGACCTGTCTCATGAACTGGCAGATCGGAAGAGCGTC
>JAOZVT010000115.1 GCA_025869455.1 Prosthecobacter sp. | reverse complement strand
CGCTATGGCTGTCAGTTTTCACGCTGTCCAAGATGCCGCGCATCCTCCCCGGCTTCTGCAAATCCGCCACCCTGGAAGAAATCGCCACCCACGGCCACGTCCTCACCCCCGGCCGTTACGTCGGCGCAGAAGATGTCGAAGACGACGGCGAGCCCTTCGAGGAAAAGATGGCCCGGCTGGTGGCGGAGTTGAACGGGCAGTTTGTTGAGTCTGCGAAACTGGAGCAAGCCATCAAAGCGAATCTGGAGGGACTGGGGTATGGCCATTGAATGGCGCGCAGAGTTGCTTCGAGACCTCATAGTTACCACAAAAGATGGCGACTGGGGAAAAGGCGATCCGGAATGTGGTCACTCAGCCTACAATGTGATTAGAGGAACAGACTTTGCGAAGGTTCGCTTCGGTGATGTCTCGTGCGTTCCACTCCGCTATCTCCCAGAGAAAACAGTTGCACGCCGAACGTTAGAACCAAATGACATTCTAATTGAAACCGCTGGAGGCACTAAAGATCGCCCGACAGGGAGAACACTACTCGTGACACAGCACATCCTAGAGCGTTTTAGCGGACCGGTCACTTGTGCAAGCTTCGCCCGTTTTCTCAGAATAAACACAGCCAAAGCCGACCCAGCGTTTGTCTTTTGGTATCTTCAATACCTTTATGAAAAAGGGGAGATGAGTCAGCATCAAGTCCAACATACCGGGGTTGCGCGTTTTCAATATACTCGATTTGCAGAGACGCAAAATATCCCACTCCCACCCCTCCCCGAACAAAAAGCCATCGCTCGAATCCTCGGCGCGCTGGACGACAAGATCGAGCTGAACCGGCGGATGAACGCCACGCTGGAGGCCATGGCACGGGCGCTGTTCCAAAGCTGGTTCGTGGATTTCGACCCCGTCCGCGCCAAGCA
This sequence comes from Prosthecobacter sp., assembly GCA_025869455.1. Taxonomy (GTDB): domain Bacteria; phylum Verrucomicrobiota; class Verrucomicrobiia; order Verrucomicrobiales; family Verrucomicrobiaceae; genus Prosthecobacter. Next base: position 959 of record JAOZVT010000115.1, on the reverse strand, counting down.
AGAAGGCCGCGCCCCCGCAGGTCTCGATGAAGCCACCGCCGCCCTCTTCCCCGACCAGTTCCAAGATTCAGAACTTGGGCCTATCCCGCAGGGATGGACAGCAGCAAAGCTAGGGCAGGTAATCAATATTTTTGACTCAAAGAGAGTCCCCCTATCCGTAAGAGAACGCGAAAAGCGCCGTGGAGTTTATCCATATCACGGAGCCGCTTCAGTGATGGATTATATTGATGACTACCTATTTGATGGGATCTACGTATTAATGGGCGAGGATGGATCAGTTGTTAACAAAGACGGCACACCCGTTCTCCAATATGTCTGGGGTAAGTTTTGGGTCAACAATCATGCGCACGTATTGACGGGCAAAGAAGGAATTTGCACCGAACACATCATTCTCCACCTTAAAGGCTGCAACATTACACCGTTCGTCAACGGTGCTGTTCAGCCAAAGCTCAACCAAGGAAACATGAACCGGATTGACTTTGTGCTGCCTTCGAGTCCGGTCTCAAAAGCTTTTGGAGAAGCCATTGCGCCACTCTTTGCCCGTATTCGAGCGAATGTAGATGAATCCCGCACCCTCGCCACCCTGCGTGACACCTTGCTGCCAAAGCTTTTGAGTGGCGAGATTTCAGCCATCAACAAGGAAAGGATAGCTGGATGAAACTCCGGTTTGCCACCTCTTTGCTTGTTTTCGTGAGCGCCTATTCTCCGCTTGCTGTCATTCTAATGATTCAAGACATGGATATCAAGACGTGGAAACTTGGGCATCCATATGTCGTTTTTTCTCTGATCGGTGTCGCCGTTTTGTCGTGTTTCATCCTTTGGGCGGCAGTTTCATTTGTCAAAACGTCATCTCCGACTGTGCTTGTAAAAAAGGTTTCAAATCGATCTGGAGAGCTTGTAAACTATAGCATTCCATATCTAGTTTCATTTTTTGTGATGGATTTGGGCAACATGAACAT
>JAOZVT010000114.1 GCA_025869455.1 Prosthecobacter sp. | reverse complement strand
CAAGCAGCGTGTAAACGAGCGCATTGCCTTCACCAAGGAAGCTCTCAAGAATCACAAGTTCACGTTTGATTCTAACCGCACCATTGAACTGAAGCGTGACAAGGCTCCTTACCCAAAAGACAAAGCTGACCAGGACAAAATCTGGCTAGACATCCTAGAAGACAATTTGCTGCAAGAGAAATTGTCGGATGAAGCCAAGGAACTGGATGCCAAAAAGAAGGCTGAGAAAGCTGCCGAAAAAGCCAAGAAAAATGAGGCTAGTGCTGAGAAGAAAGAGGACGCAGATAAAGAGGTAGCGGCTAAAACTGAAACCCCTGCCAAAGAAGAGAAGAAGCTGACCCCTGAGGAGCGCGTTCTGAAGGACTATGAGCGCTTGGTCGAAAGCATTGAAGAAAACGATCAGGAAGATGTGGTGGACTTCTTTCTTTCCAGCCTGTCTGCCGCCTATGATCCGCACACGGAATACATGAGCGTGAATGAGACGGATAATTTCAACATCCAGATGAAGCATAAGCTCGTCGGTATCGGCGCACTGCTCGGGCTGGTGGATGATGTGGCGCAGATTCAGGGCATCGTGGTGGGTGGACCTGCGGATAAGCAGGGAGAACTGGCCCTCAATGATAAGATCACCGGGGTCGCCCAGGGGGATGCTGAATTTGTGGAAACGAAGTACATGAAGCTTCAAAAAATCGTGGACATGATCCGCGGTAAAGAAGGAACTTCTGTGCGTCTGCGGGTGAACCCAGCGGATGAACCAACCAGTACCAAGATCATCACCATTGTGCGGGGTGAGGTGGAACTGAAAGAGAAGCTGGCCAATGCAGAACTGCTGATCACACCTGCGGAGATGGGACCCCCGCTGAAGATTGGTTGGATCAATCTGTCCTCCTTCTATGCGGATATGGAGGAAGGTACGGTTAGCACCACGGATGATGTGCAGCGCTTGCTTGCCCGTCTGATGAAAGAAAAGATTGATGGTCTTGTCTTAGACCTGCGTGGCAACGGTGGTGGCTCTTTGGAAGAGGCTATCCGTCTGACAGGTCTCTTTGTTCCTGCTGGACCTGTGGTACAGGCCAAAGACTGGCGTGGCTCCATCTCCTGGCGTGAATGTGAGACTCCGAAGGCTTTTTATGATGGTCCGATGATCGTTTTGACCGACAAGACAAGTGCCTCGGCTTCGGAAATTTTGGCGGCGGCTCTGCAAGATTATCGCCGCGCATTGATCGTGGGGGACAAGTCCACCTTCGGTAAGGGGACTGTGCAGACCATCTTGCCAGTGGAGCGGTTCATGCCCTTCTTTAGTGATAAGAGCCGGGCAGGGAACCTCAAGGTGACGATCCAAAAGTTCTATCGTATTGCAGGTGGTTCGACTCAGTTGAAAGGCGTGGAGCCTGAACTGGTGTTGCCTTCCATCCGTGACGTGCTGGACATCGGTGAAGCTTCCGCAGACAATCCACTGCCATACGACACGATCCCTGCGCGCAAATACAGCCTGGTGAATGAGAAGCCTTTCCCACTTGAAGAGTTGCGGAATCGGATGACAAACCGGGTGAGCCATAATCCCGAGTATCAATACATTGTGGATGAGTCCGCACGTCTCAAGGAGCGTATTGACCGCAACACATCTTCCCTGAGTCTAGCTCAGCGTGAAAAAGAAACGGCGGAATCCAAAGCCCGTCGTGATAAGCAAGAGGCTGAGCGTGCTGAACGTGTGAAAGCCCTGAATGCGAAGCTAAAGGATGATGGATTTAAAACCTATCATCTAACCCTCGACAATGTGGATGCTACGGACCTTGTGCCGGAGTCTGATTTCACCCGCGAGCAAAGCACTGGCATGAAAATGGCTGCGAAAGCAGATGGTGAGGATACT
>JAOZVT010000113.1 GCA_025869455.1 Prosthecobacter sp. | reverse complement strand
GGCGATTGTTTTCTTCAAGATGAACCATTCCTACACGGGGAATGGCATGCCGATTTGGCTGATGACCACGGCTTTCCTGCTCGGTGGGCTCACGGCTTCTTTCTATGGGTTCTTCCCGCTGTATTTCCCTGAGCTTTTCCCGACCAGTGTGCGTGCTACTGGTCAGGGCTTCTGCTTCAATTTTGGCCGTCTGATCGCGGCGATTGGTTCTCTGCAGTTCGTCAATTTGATGGGCTTCTTCGGTTCTGATAAGGTGCTGGAACTGGAAGGTGAAGCTCGCCGTCTGGCTCAGCTCAGTGTGGAAGCGAATGCTTTCTCCTTGCTCTCCTGCGTGTACATTCTGGGCATGATCCTCATCTGGTTTGCTCCAGAGACCAAGGGCAAGACGCTGGCTTAATCAGCACTGGCGGAAGCTGAATGGGCAGGCCAGAGTGCCTGCCTAGATTCTTCTTTTCTGTGGCTTCTTTTTTCTCTTACGACCAACTTTGTGAGTGGGCCGATGTGGCTTCCACCCTGACTCCACCTGCACGGCTGGCGGTGATCGGGGACCCGATTGGGCATTCCAAATCTCCGCAGATGCATAATCCGGCGCTTCAGGCCTGTGGTCTGGAGGCGCAGTATGTGCGTGTGCAGGTGCCCGTGGGGCAGGTGAAGGAAGCGTTTGGGCAGTTTCAGAAAAACGGTTTTCTGGGAGTGAACATCACCATCCCTCATAAGTTTGAGGCCCTGGAGGCGGTGGACTTTTTGGACCCTCTGGCGCGTCAGTTAGGCGCGGTGAATACCCTGGCGATTCGCGATGGGAAATTGCATGGATTTAACACCGATGGCCCTGGTTTCCTGCGCAGTGTGAAGGAGGCCTTTGGTGCGGAAGTAAAAGACCTGCGCCTTCTTATTCTGGGGGCCGGCGGAGGTGCTGGCCGTGCTGTGGCGGTGCAGAGTGTGTTGGCGGGATGTCAGCATCTTTTGTTAGCGAATCGCACGGAGTCCAAACTCGCCCCTCTGGTGCAGGAACTGGCTTCTTTGGGGAGTGCTCAGGTGCAGACCTGCTCTCTGGCTCCTGCGGATCTGGCGCAACAACTGGCCAAGGTGGACCTCATCGTCAATGCCACCTCGGTGGGCATGAAGGCGGAGGATGCGCCTCTGCTGCCTGCGGGATGTTTGGAGGCTAGGCATTTTGTCTATGATATGGTCTATCGTGCCAGTGGGCCGACGGAGTTAATCCAGGCTGCGGAGGCTGCGGGGGCGGGGCATGCCGATGGCATGTGCCTCCTCCTGCATCAGGGGGCCATCTCGTTTGAGCATTGGGTCCCAGGGCATACGGCTCCGCTTGAGGCCATGCGTGCTGGCTTGGCCGCAGCTAATGCGGGCGTCTGAAGTGTTCCCGAGCTTTAGCTTGTGAAGGTGTCGTTATACGATTTTAACCACAGGAACTGGTGTTATAGGCCCTCCCGGAATCTCCAGCATGGAGCACAGGCATCTTGCCTGTGTCTAAACAGCCGAGACAGATGTTCCCCATAACCAAGCATGGCCCCCAGTTTCTTGCCTGTGTCTGCTGCCACAGAGTGGCACACGTTTATTAGACCGACCTTTCAAGGCCGATAAGGACATGGCTGCGTCCCTCTTGGCAAATGCGTCGCAGAGCGACGCGCGAACCCGCCGCCAAGACAAAGCCGTCAGATATGAGGGATAAGCGACCTGTTCGTGTGTCGCGCTGCGACACCTTTTTCGGTGCCTAACATTGAATGCGTTAACCGGCCTTGAAAGGCCGGGCTAAGACTCGGCTGCCGCTCTGCGGCAAAGAGGGGCAGAGCGAATCGGTTTCCGAAGAGAACATCACTTCGGAACAACTCTCCTGACTTGCAGAATTCCGCC
>JAOZVT010000112.1 GCA_025869455.1 Prosthecobacter sp. | reverse complement strand
GAAGAGCGCGGTCTTCATGCTGCAAAAGGAGGTGTGCCAGCGCCTAGCGGCCCGTCATGCTGAGGATGGTTATGGGGCGCTCTCTGTGCTGGTGCAGCGGGACTGGGATGTGGAGCTGCTGCGCATCATCCCGCCGGAAGCTTTTTCCCCCAAGCCGAAGGTGGACAGCGCGATCGTGCGCTTTACCCCGCGTGATCCACGCACGCTGCCGGTGTATGACCGGAAGCTTTTTGAAAAACTGGTGCGCATGGGTTTCAGCCAACGGCGCAAGCAGATGAAGAATCTGCTGCCGCCTGCGCCGGGATCATGGGAAGGTCTGGCGGAGTCCCTGCAAATGCCTGTGACCATGCGGGCGGAGGAGCTATCCGTGCTGCAATGGGTGAATCTTTCCCGCTGGTATGAGGAGCGCCAGAGTGAGGATGCGGGGCAGAAGGCCACGGAGATGTTTGATGTGGTGAATGAGCGCAATGAGGTGATCTGCCAAAAGCCACGTGGTGAAGTCCATGCTCAGGGTCTGCTGCACCGGGCGGTGCATGTCTTTGTGATCAACGCGCGGGGAGATGTCTTTCTGCAAATGCGCTCTCACCTGAAGGATGTGTCTCCCCTGAAGTGGGACAGCAGCGCGGCGGGTCATCTGGACGTGGGGGAAAGCTACGCGGCCTGCGCCATCCGTGAGGTGCGTGAGGAAGTGGGCCTGGAAATCACGGGGACGGAGCTGGCGGCGGAACTGCCTGCGGGCACGCACACGGACCATGAATTTGTGGAACTGCACATCGCCCGGCACAATGGGCCGATGCGTTGTCTGCCGGAAGAGGTGCCGTATGGCGAGTGGTTTAACCCGGCGCAAATCAGTGCCTGGGTGGCAGCGCGACCGGAGGATTTTGCGAAAGGTTTTGTTAGCTGCTGGAAGGCGTGGCAGCAGAAGAGTGTGGGGTGATGTGGACCGGACGTTGCGGGCAAAAGGCCCCACATCACTTCAACCCTGAGCTTTTTGGACAATCGTCTGAAACCTACTTACCACTTATAGCTCAGCGAAAGCCTGACTGTACGACCAGCGCTCTGGTAATAGCCAATGCCATCGCTACTGTAAAAGGTTCCATCAGCAATGTTATCTACATTGAGAGCTAGGGTCCAGGGTCCCTGTACATACCTGGCGACGAGGTCCACGCTGACCAGACTATCATTAGACTTGTTCTCCAATAGCGGAAAGAGCATGCGTGCGCACCGCTGCGTTGTGAACTGATGTAGCCATTATTTCCTGCACGCGCTACGGGGGGAGCGGTCGTTTTCGCGTTGCCTTTTGAGGGATGAACAAGCTGGGATGTGTCGCCTCTAACAGCCTGCTGCTGAGGCCGACGCAGAGTGTGCTGCCCCCAAAGAGGTACGAAGGTCGATAGCTGATCATCAAACGCCCTCCGCCCCATGCCAGTGAGTGCCTTCAGGGGCGGGTGTCTTTGGTGAGGCGATCAAATTGGAGCATGATCACTGGACTACATCCATCTTCATTAACTCTCCTTAATTATTCGAGAACAAGTCTAATAAATCCCGAATTCCGCATTCAATCGCGGAGCTTGCGATAATAATGCTTAGCATGAGAGCCACCAACACCACGGCGTAACCCCTGGACGGTGGGGACTTGTCACCGCTTTCTCCGCAGCCGATTTGTCGGCGTCTCGCGGGAAACCGTTCTCATATGTCGAAAGCGCAAACCACTCCCCTACTTGCTCGACCTTGCTTGTTGCGAGTCAGTTAAGGGGCGAACGAAGCCGACGAGACGTCGGCGCTCCCAGTAAAGGCTTGGCAGTTCGGCGCGTTAGAGCTTTCGAGATGCACCCTGGCCAGTTGCGGCGCAACGGGCCTACTTGGCACAGGCG
>JAOZVT010000111.1 GCA_025869455.1 Prosthecobacter sp. | reverse complement strand
ATGAAGGGATGGTGGTCAAAATGAAGGACTACATTGGCGCCGGAGACATCTTCCAGGGCGTTCCTTCGCAGCGTTTTGAGACTGATTACACGGGCACCCCGCTGGATCTTTACCGTGCGCTTCGTCACGTCAATCCTTCCCCTTACATGTTCTGCCTTCAGTTTCCTCAAGGCTTCTCATTGGTGGGAAGCTCGCCGGAAGTTCATGTCAAATGCCTGAATGGTCGCATTGATATCCGTCCTATCGCTGGCACACGTGGGCGCGGTAAAACCAAGGCGGAAGACGATGCCTTGGCCGATGAACTGTTGGGTGATCCCAAGGAATGCGCGGAGCACATCATGCTGGTGGACTTAGCGCGCAATGATGTGGGTCGTGTGGCCGAATATGGCACGGTGAAGGTCAGTGACCTCATGATCATTGAGCGTTATAGCCACGTCATGCACATCGTCAGCAATGTGGATGGAAGGCTCAATGCCGACAAAGACGCCTATGACGTCATGCGTGCCACCTTCCCAGCGGGCACTGTCAGCGGCAGTCCCAAAGTGCGTGCCATGGAGATCATCAACGAAGTGGAAAAAAGCAAACGCTGTGCCTATGCAGGAGCCGTGGGCTATTTTGGTTTCGATGGCAATCTGGACTCCTGCATTGCCCTGCGTACCTGTGTCCTGAAAGATGGCAAAGCCTATGTGCAAGCCGGCGCGGGCGTGGTGGCAGATTCAGTGCCAGCCAGCGAATATCAAGAAACGGTGAATAAGGCAACGGGCATGCTTCGCGCCATCGAATGGGCGCGGCAACTCGGCGCCCAGTGAAGCGGCCAAGCTGGATCGATTCGATTTCGCCCTTATATTAATCATATTATATATATATTTGGGTAACAATTGCTCAATCTAGCGGGTAACGAAATCGTGCGGATATAAGCCATGCAAATTGGCATGCAAAAAGCATAATAAAGCGGCATGGCAGACCGCTTTCGTACTTTCATCCTCCCCGGCCTCTTTTTACTCCTGGCAACACTTATGTTGTATCTGCCAGGCACAAGGACTCTGCCCTTGATGGATCGTGATGAACCGAGGTTCGCACAAGCCACGGTGGAAATGATGCAGCGGGGCACGTGGACTGTTCCTTACTTCAATGAGGAATACCGTTTTGATAAACCGCCTCTCACCTACTGGTGGATGCGTTTGCATTATCTGTTAGGCGGAGTCAGCGAATTGACCGCACGTTTGCACAGCGTGGTGGCGGTTTGGCTAACAGCTTGGCTCGTGGCTGGTATCGGAGCGAGACTTTATGATCGGCGTACAGGGTTCTTAGCAGGACTGATCTGGCTTACGACTTTGCAGGTACTTGTGCATGGCCGTCTGTGCGTGGCAGATATGGCCCTTCTACTTTTTCTAACCCTAATGGCGCGGGCACTTTTGGAACTTCTTTGGTTAGGCGAGAGTCGGCGATGGAGTCCTTGGTTTTGGCTGCTCTATGTGGGGCTAGGCTTGGGCTTTTTAGCCAAAGGCCCCTTGTCTCTTTTGATGCCAGCGATTGCGGTGGGGCTATCTCGTTGGTGGGGGAAGAAACCTCTGCCCTGGAAGAATCTGCAACTCGGCCCTGGGCTGGCTATCGCCCTGGGAATGGTCGCTTTGTGGGGTATTCCCGCCTTGATTGAAACCCAGGGACTTTTTTGGAAAGTCGGCATGGGGGAACATGTGGTGAAGCGGGGAACGGAGGTTCTGAATGGTCGATTCTTCATCCCTGGCATCTACTTCGTCACGGCGTTGATCAGTTTATTCCCATGGATAGGTTTGGCTTGGCCAGTCTGGAAATATGCGCGCAAGCAATGGGACTCTGG
>JAOZVT010000110.1 GCA_025869455.1 Prosthecobacter sp. | reverse complement strand
CTCGGTTATTCCATCCACATAAACGCTGACCTTGTCTCCAAGGTGAAGCGTGCCCACACGATCCTGCGAGACATAGGCACGCAACTTTACGTTAGGCGGTGGCAGCAAGACGATGATCGGTTTGCCCGCAGCTATCCACTCCCCTTCCCGATACAAGGTATCAAAGATAAGCCCGTCGGCAGAAGCGCTCTGCTGTTTCTGATCAAGATCCCACTGGGTCTTGGCCAAAGCGGCAGCACGTGCCTGGACCTCGGCCTCGGCAGCCAGGATCTGATCTTCACGTGCGCCTAGCTGAGCGGTCTGGTATTCGGCCTCCAATTGCTGCACGCGCATGAGGTTCTGATCATGAGTGCTCCGCGCCTTGTCCAAATCCTCCGTGGAACTAGCCCCGGTGGTGATGAGTTTTTGCTGACGATCAAACTGTTCTGAACTCAATGTTAGGGCCGCTTTGGCCTGCTTCAGTTGAGCTTCCAGGGCGGCTAGTTCCGTGGGGCGGCTGCCTTTTTTAAGATCTGCCAGATTCGCCTGAGCTTGGGCTAAGCGGCGCTGGGCTTCATCATGCGCCGCCTGCTCCGCCACACTTTCCAGGGTGAACAAGGGCGCGCCTTTTTTCACCTCGCTACCGCGTGCCACGAAAAGCTTTTCCAAACGCCCCGCCAAGGGAGAAGCAATGTAAACGTACTCCCCTTCGATGTAGCCTGAAAGGCGGCCCGAAGGCGCAGGTTTGCAGCCCGTGCCAAAGAGAATCAACCCCAGGGCAAGCCCGGCCAAAGTGGCGCGATGAAGGGTGGCAAAAAGGATGCGTTGAAGTTTCATGACTTAGGGCGGGCTTTATCGGTCAAGGCACCTTCCAGCACGAGGCGCAGGATGGCGGAGAAGCCGGTCTTGGGCGTGATGCCGAGCTCCTCCATTTTGATCGGATTCATGATCGCTGCCGTGGCACCGAGAAGTACCTCGATGATCATCTTCACCGGAATGTCATGGCGAATCATCCCAGCGCGACGCCCATCCCGCAGGAGGCGGCCAAAGTGGGTCTCCATCATGACGGCACGGCGTTTGGCAAAGATCTCGAAAAGCTCTGGGGCATCCCTGCGGATGTCGCGGATGAAGGACGGGCGGACTTCCTCGGTGTGGCGTTGGACACAGATTAACATGGATTCCAGGGCCTGAAGAAAACTGACATGTTTCCGGCTGACGATGCTGCCAAGATCGGCATCCACGCTTTCCACTTTTTGCTCCATCACGGCCTGGACCAGAGCTGTCTTGCTGGAGAAAAAAGCATAGAATGTCTTTTTGCTCATGCCCAACTCCTTGGCCAGATCATCCATGGTCACGGCACGGAAACCGTGAGACAAGAAGTGCTTCCTGGCGGCATCCACAATGCGCTGACTCACCGCAGCATCAGTCGGAATGGGAAGGCTTTCTGGACGGCTGGATTTTTTAGCAGGCATATCCTCTGGAAACTCATTTAGTATTATCAGTTTCCACACGAAACGCAAATGAAGATTGGATTCCCAGCTTTGCGCCGCTGAAAAATCAAAGGCATTCGCTTTCGGGACGACCGCTCTGATTTGTATTCCGCGAAATGCACCGCTAGATTCACCTTCTCGGATCAGTTTTCACGTTTTCCTCATGCCTTCTCGTCTCTTCTGGATCAGCCTAGCCCTCTTTGCCGCCGCCTACCTGGTTTTCTGGGCACTGCTGATCGGTGCCACGGCGGCTTACAGCACGCCAGAGGCCTGGATGGCAACCCTGCTGAAACCGGAGATCCGCTACGCCACATGGCTGAGTTTGATCACCTGCACCGTTGCTGCTGCGTTTGCGCTGCTGGTGGCGGTGCCCATCGGCTTCCTCATCGGCATGTCGCAGCTCGCCTATC
>JAOZVT010000109.1 GCA_025869455.1 Prosthecobacter sp. | reverse complement strand
CCACCTTGACGGCCATCCTGATAGCCAAGCTTTTTCAAAATCTGCCCATCTTCCGGATTCAGCCGAGCTCCATTGAAACGGAGACGACTAGCCCAGATCCATCGGCTCCAGAGGCTGTCCCAGAAGTTAAGAAAATCAGTTCTCGAGGTCGGTTCTTCCTGATCTCCTTGCTGGTCCTCTTTGCAGGTGGCGTTGTTTTGGAACTCGCCGCACCCAGTGTCCGCCAGTCAGTTCTTCAGAGTACGGGCCTGGCTCAAGTCATGGAAGCTGCGGATCAACGCGCTGCTGCCGCCAAGGCAATGGCGAAGGTCACGGCGGCTGATGATGCAAATGATGCCACGGGGCTCATTCGCCGTCTCATGGATGGTGCGTCTGGTGTGGCCATCCCACTGCTTTTGTTAGTCACTCTCGGGGTTGCTTTGGCTCGCGGAGTGAAGGTCTATGAAGAATTTGTGGAAGGGGCCAAAGAGGGCTTTGCTGTGGCTACGAGGATCATGCCTTTTCTCGTCGCCATGTTGGCAGCCTTGGCAATTTTTCGCAGTTCAGGGGCTCTGCTTTTGCTGGAGTATGTGCTCACACCCGTGCTTAATTGGGTGTCCTTTCCGGTGGAACTCCTTCCCATGGCGCTCATGCGTCCACTGAGTGGCAGTGGTTCTCTAGGCATCCTCAATGAGTTGCTGGCCCGGACAGACATTCTGGAATACTTAAAGTACACCGCTGCCATCATGTTCGGTTCCACCGAGACGACGTTTTACGTCCTGGCAGTTTACTTCGGCTCCATCAGCATTCGTAAAACCCGCCACGCTTTAGCGGCAGGACTTACAGCAGACTTTGTGGGCCTCATGATGTCTGTGATTATTGGACGCCTCATGTTTGCTTGAGGGGATCGTCTCCTCACCTTTTGGGGAAGGAGACGATAAGATGATCACCATCCTTTAGAGGACCATGGGCCGCATGGCGGCTTCTTTTTCCAGGCAGGGCGGGATTGTCTTGCGGAAATCATCCAAGCTCACGGGTTTGGTGAGGAAAGCATTCATACCCACCTCCTTGCACTCTTCTTTGACACCCGTGAGAGCATGGCCCGTCATCGCAATGATGGCTGGCTGATTTTTTAAATGGAAGTTGGAACGGATGGCGCGGGCCGCATCAATGCCGCCCATGACAGGCATTTGAAGATCCATGAAAACTAGATCATAGCTGCCTGCGGATACCATTTGCACGGCCTCTTCACCATTGTTCGCCACATCTACCTGAGCATAACCCAGACGTTGCAGCAGCATCGTGGCGATCTTTTGATTCAAGGGCTGATCTTCCACCAAGAGAATGCGTGCCGGATTCAGCTTAGCAAAGCTATCTCCATTCGCATTCGCTGCGGCTGAGATGGCGCGGTTTGTCCCTTGAGAGATTTGCGCGTCGTGGATGGATTCACCCGCACGACTCGGACTCGGTGTGCCAAGACCTGTTTGAGGTTGAAACAACCCACTCAGGGAAGGCGGCGTTGGCGGCGCAGGTGGCGGCGGTTGCAGCCAAGCAGGATTTTGATCAGGGGCTGGCATAGCAGGTGTGGGGTTAGAGAAACTCGCCGGAGGAGGCGAGTTCCAGGCTTGGGGCGGAGAGAACGCTGACGCGTAGGGTTGAGGTGCAGCCGAGGCTTCTATCGGAGAAGTGAAGGGGAACGCTGGCAAGGCAGCAGGGAATGTCTGAAGAGATGGTGGCGGAGCTTCGACCAACTTCACCTGCGGAAGACGCACTAGATCAGCCAAGTGGCGCAGCATATCGCGTCGTTTCGCAGGTTTGCTCAGTTTAAAGAACCGGGCATAGCCACTCGGAGCAAACTGATCCCTTTGTTTCCACAGAGTCAGAGGCAGTAGCAATAAGAT
>JAOZVT010000108.1 GCA_025869455.1 Prosthecobacter sp. | reverse complement strand
GCCTTCTCGGGTGCCGATGACGCAGCGTTCTGAGGTTCTTCAAAAAGCCCATTTTCTGAAACCTGTTTCCGAGCCGCAGGCGCTCCCGGTTTCGCAACCCTTTGCGTGGCATTTCCACGCCCCAACCATACGACACATCAAGTCTGGGCACATGACGCGCCCCATAGACGATCTGTCGGACCTAAGCAAATATTCCTAAACCGTTGTGGTGAAGATTCAAGGATATTTACTAATCGGTACGCGGGATAACAAAGCAAAAATACAATCATGAAACCAACCAAAACTACGTCTTACCTTGCCTTAATGGGCTTGGTCATGGGCTCAAGCTTGGCCTCTATAAAAGCGGCCGATATTGAGGTTTTTACACCAAATCCTCCATCCTCCGTGGTGCCTGTGCCGTTTGTTAACAGCGGCAGCACTTGGTATCTTACCGAGGACTTCACGACCTTCGAAGGCACTTCGACCAGCTTGCCTGCTGGTATCATTGCTAACGGAGTTTACAAAACCGGTGATTTCTCGGGACTTCAGTGGAATGGATTCAACGATGGAACAAGCGACCTCGCTGGTTTCTTCTCCTACGCCAATCCAGTGACAGGTGCTCCTGACGCTTTCACTCCAAGCGATTGGGACACCGCACGTTCCTTTGGCTTCCATGAAGAAAGCGGGATCAAGGACACCCGCATGTTCCTGAAGTTCAAGAATACGACGGGTTCTGATCTCAATCGCGTGATCATGAACTACACAGTTCAGCAGTGGCGCAAAGGTGCCCGGGCTAACTCCATCAGCCTAAAATACAACACGGTGGAAACTGGTTTTAGTTCAGTCAATGAATTGGCTGTCACTAACGCACCTATTTCAGGGACTTCTGCTCCTCTGGATTTGGATGGCACTCTGTCCGCCAATTCCGTGGAAGTCTCCCAACTGGTGCAATTCCCAGCTCCAATCGTTAATTACACAGGCTCCGCCACAACGGGTGACGGCATTGGTTATTTCCGCTGGCAGTATTCCAGCCCTGGTAACGGCACTCGTAAGGCTCTCGCAGTGACCAACATCGACATGCAGCGGATCGAATCAGGCACTGACAATGCCTGGACAGGTGCATCCAATAACAATTGGACGGCTTCCGGCAATTGGACAAGCCCATCCACCTGGACGGGTACGACCTACAATGCGGTGTTTAATAGCTCAGGGACTACTGATCTCCAAACATCAGTTGATGCAGTGGACCTCGTCTTCACCGACGACTTCACCATCACCAGCACTGGTGGTGCTCCTCAAATCACTTTGAGCGGTATCATCAATGTTGACAACGGCCAGACAGCCACCATCTCCGTGCCTTTGGAAACCGCCTACGGTATCCTGAAGTTCGGTGCTGGTGAAGCCATCCTGAATGCCAACAACCCTACGGACAGCGATATCGCCATTTATGAAGGTACTCTGACCATCGGCTCCAGCGCCGTCATTGACGCTGATAACCGCATGATGATCTCCCAAGGTGCCACCTTGAGTGTCAACGACCAGAACCTAACTCTGGACGGCCTTTCCGGTTCTGCTGGTTCCTTCGTGACATTGGGCAATAGCAGCACCAACACGCTGACTCTTGACCTGGAAAACTCAGGTTCCGCTTCCTACCGTGGTGCCATCACAGGCTCCTCCACGGCTGACACAGTGCTGAAGACTGGTCCTGGCGTGCAACGCTTCCGCGCTACAACTAAGGACTACTATGCGAAAACGCAGGTAGATGAAGGTAGCCTTGAAGTGACCCAGGACTCTGGTTTGCCAAACACCTACTCCATCACCCTCAATGGCGTAACTATCCCACCTATGACTGCTGGGGATGATATTCATGGTGACCTGCTCCTGTCCAATGACGGCAGCGGTG
>JAOZVT010000107.1 GCA_025869455.1 Prosthecobacter sp. | reverse complement strand
ATCGCGCTTTTTCGTGGGTTGAGCGGCGGCGCGGATGTGGGATAGTGGAAAGATGCAATCTTTAGCTGAATACCTTTTCCGGGCTGAGCGCCGAGGTGACGTTAAATTTCTACTGATTGGTGGTAGGTCGCTAGAGGCACATGGCTATGTGCGCAACACCAAGGATGTGGATATCCTGATAGCGACAGAAGACATTCCGATCATGGAGCAACTACTCACCAATGTAGGGTATAGCAAAGAGGCAGAAACCCCTATTTTCTCCCGGTGGAAACACCATTCCCTGGGTGCTGAGGATGTGGATGTCATGTTTGTCAGCAAAGGAACCTTTGAGTCTCTGGCCAAGGACTGCGTAACGATGAAGGTGGGATCTGCAAACCTGCGAATACCCTCCGTTCCGGGAATCGTGGCTCTAAAACTGCATGCTATTAAAAACAATCCTGACAGGCTGGCCAAAGACTCCACAGATATTCTGACATTGATGGATCTGAAACCGGATGCCTTGACACATGACGGACTGAAGCAATTGTGCGATAAGTTTGGTACGCCGGAATTATGGATCAAACTTCAAACACTCCGCACGTGATTCCTGCATACATCCTCGAAATGGAACTACCGGACGGTGATATACCCGTCTTACAAGAGACCGTAGCAAGTCCAGAAGAGAATGATGCCTGGCAGATGGAAAATGCACGGCTGCGCTGGGAAAGAGGTGATTATAGCCGCAGTGACACTCCTGTGAATGTGATGTTTGAGATGTAAGGAAGCTTGTCCAGGTCTGGACTGGTAGCCGGACTTATCCAGAATCACCTGCGAAGGACAAATTCCTTGGCGTTGATCAATGACCACGCGATGTCTTCCAGCGTGGCGCGCTTGTCCTTGGCGGAAACGAGCAGGGACTCCATCACTTTGGCTTCGTCTGCCGTTGGTGCGCGGGTGAGCATGGACCAATAGAGGTCACGCACGACAGCGGGAGGTGGGTTGTCACTTTTGGCGAGAGAGCTGAGACGATTGTATTTGTCACTGAGCACCTTGCCAACAATGGGGCCACTGATGAACTGGAATATCTGGCCAATATTGGTGTCGTTGGCGCGCTCGCATTCACAGCTCAATTCACGCTTAGGTGTCCCAAATTGGACCAGGAAGGCCTCCGGCGACTTGGGATCTGGGCTGCCACGCCCACCGGTGGGACCCGCAAGCTGTCCGGCACGCTGAGCTTTATTGGAACCCAGGGTGGGGCGTACGTGCAGGGCTAGATGCAGAGAATCAAAGAGCTGTTCTGCGCTTAAGCGACGCGGGATGTTGTGGGAGTAATTGATCTCATCCGCCTCATTGGTTTCATTCGGCGTGCTTTCGAGCTGGTAGGTCCGGCTCAACATGATGGTACGGATCATGTGACGCAGGTCGAAACCGCTTTTCACAAAGTCTTTGGCCAAATCTTCGAGCAGTTCAGGGTGACTGGGTGGATTTGTCAGACGGAAATCGTCCACGGGATCCACTAGGCCACGGCCCATGAGATGATACCAGATGCGGTTGACCTGAGATTTAGCAAACAGAGGATTGTTAGCGCTGGTTAGCCAAACGGCGGCGGCTTGCAGTTCATCCTGCTTCTCTCCTAACTTCGGCATATCTGCGCCTAAGAAACGAGGTTGAGCCTTTTCCCCTGTGCGTGGATTTTCCACCGAAAGCTTGGCATTTAGAAAGACAATCTGTTCTCCATTGAATTCGTGTTGGTCATTTTTATCACGGCGTTTGTTATCCCCGATGATCTTGTAATCCACCTTTCCAAACACGGCGGACCAGTTGTAGTAATCATCCTGGGTCCAGCGATCAAAGGGATGGTTATGGCATTCGGCACATTGCAGACGAGTACCCATAAAAACCTGA
>JAOZVT010000106.1 GCA_025869455.1 Prosthecobacter sp. | reverse complement strand
ACACGTTTATTAGCCCGGCCTTTCAAGGCCGGTAAGGACATGGCTGCGTCCCTCAGGGCCAATGCGTCGCAGAGCGACACGCGAACCCGCCGCCAAGACAAGGCCGTCAGATATGAGGGATAAACGACCTATTCGTGTGTCGCTCTGCGACACCTTTTTGGGCCTAACATTGAATGCGTTATCCGGCCTTGAAAGGCCGGGCTAAGACTCGGCTGCCGCTCTGCGGCAAAGAGGAGCAGAGCGAATCAGTTTCCGAAGAGAACATCACTTCGGAACAACTCTCCTGACTTGCAGAATTCCGGCAGTCTGTAACGCAAAATCGTATAAATTCAGCACGACCGGGAGGTCCGACAAAGAGTTCTGAACCAAGTACTCCAGAGCTTCAGCTCGCCAAAATCCCATCTCGGATTCAACTCCATATTTCGTCAGGTTGGCATATCTAATACACAGGCTTTACGGCCCATTCCAGCATTGCTGACCAACAAACAAAAAGGCGGAACTCCGAATCGGAGTTCCGCCTTGATCAGAACACGCTAACAAACAATCCGTTAGGCCGGATCTTTCTTCGGAGCTTCGGTTTCAAACTCAGGACGTGGGCTACCTTTGTCACCTTCTTGGGATGGTGGACGGCGGAAACCGCCTTCACCACGCCCACCTTCAGCGCCCTCTGGACCACGGCGGCCACCGCCTTCGGCTCCTGGGCCTCGGCCCTCACCGCCAGGACCACGACCGCCAGGGCCACCCTGACCGCGCATCATGTTGCGCATGCGCTCCATGCCACTCTGCAGCTCTTCTTTGGTGAGCTTGCCATCCTCATTTCCATCCGCACGTGAAAAGCGGGTTTCGATCTCCTCTTGGGAGAAAGCCACATACTCGTCTTTATCCACGATACCGTCTGAGTTTTTGTCCATCCGGCCAAAGACTTCATCCATATTCGGCATCCCGCCTGGGCCACCAGGACCACGGGGTGGGCCACCTTCTGGACGACGCTCACCTTCAGGTGGTGCTGGACGTTCTTCGCTAGGCTTCGCAGCCCCTTCGGAGCCTTCACCTGGCGGACGGCGAAAACCGCCTTCGCTGCCTTCGTCACCAGGACGACGCATCCCGCCAGGACCACCTTCGCCACCTTTGCGATTGCGCATTCCATCACGCATTTTTTCGGCAATGGAGGCCATTTCAGCTTCATCCACAAAGCCGTCACTGTTAGCATCCATTTTAGCAAAGCGCTCATCGCCACCATCTCCACGAGAGACAGCACCGAACTCTTCTTTGCTGATCTTGCCGTCACCATTGGTGTCGGCACGTTTCAGAAATTCTGCGAGACGACCACCACCGCCGCCACCTGCGGGTGGGCTTGGGCGATCTCCTTCTTGGGCAAGAGCCACAGTCGCACTCACAGAGAGCAGACCGAGAAGACAATAAGTTGATTTACGTGATTTCATAGTTGGATAGGCAAAGTGTTTTTTGACAACAGACATTCCAACCCAGCGCCATCTCAACAGTTGCGAGATAGAATAAAAAAAGATGTTCAGTCATTTAACCGTGCTGATCACACGACCTTTTTGCAGTCTAGTCACTAGAGTTTGGCCGGGCTTCAGTTCTTCTGCCGTTTTGATCACCTTTCCTTGCTCGTCCGTGGTGTAGGAAAAACCACGCGAAAGAATGGATTGCGGCCCCAGATTCTTGATCACCGCAGCCCGCGCCGCGACTAAGTCTGTAACTCGTGCCAACCGATGGTTGAGCAGTTGCTTCATTTGCTGCGCCTGGTTTTCCACGCGATGAGATGCCTCTGAAAGCATGACACGTGGATGATGTTCAGCGATGACTTGTTGCCGCTCCGTGATCTGATCCGCCAGAGCCCGCAGTTGCTCCTTCACCGCATCTTTC
>JAOZVT010000105.1 GCA_025869455.1 Prosthecobacter sp. | reverse complement strand
ATGCACATGGGGCTTTTAGGACCCAAGCGGGTGAAGCTGCGCGATGACGGTTTTGCGGTGCCTCCGCCGTATCAGTTGGTGGAAAATGAATACTCGCTGCTGGATGAAACCGACTTGGTTTTCATTGATCCTGTGGGCACGGGGTACAGTCGCGCGTCCAAGCCTGAGGACGCCAAGAATTTTTATGGTGTGAATGAGGATGCTCGTAGCATTGGCGAGTTCATCCGCCTTTACACCAGCAAGCATTCGCGGTGGCTTTCGCCCAAGTTCCTTATTGGGGAAAGCTACGGCACGACACGCGCGGCAGCTCTGAGTGGTGAGCTTTTGCGCACGCATAAGATGAATCTGAATGGCATCATGCTGGTGTCCACGGTGCTGAATTTTCAGACCATCTGGGGCGCTGAGGGGAATGATCTCCCCTATGTTTTGTATCTGCCTAGCTTTACCGCCACGGCTTGGTATCACAAGAAGCTCCCAGCAGATCTGCAGAAGAAACCTTTGGAGGAGGTGCTGAAGGAGGCGGAGAAATTTGCCGCTGGTGACTACAATCATGCCCTGCTGTTAGGCGCGTCTCTTCCTGAAGCGCAACGTGCGGCCACGGTGAAGCAAATGGCGCGTTTGATTGGGCTTTCGGAGTCGTTCATTGCGGGGTCAGATCTACGTGTCTCGCTAAGCCGCTTCAATGCGGAGTTGCTGCGTGATCAGCGTCTGGTCGTGGGGCGCTTTGACGGTCGCTACACCAGCTACATGCGCGATGCTCTGAACAATGATGCAGAGCGCGATCCGAGTGCGGATGCGGTGTTCAGTGCCTTTGCCTCGACCTTCAATCACTACGTGCGCAATGATTTGAAGTTCGAAGACGATAGGCCCTACAACATTCTGGCGAGCGTGGGGAAATGGAATTGGGATGCTGAAAATCAGTTCGCCAATGTATCTGAAATTTTAGCGGAAAGCATGACTTCAAACCCATTTTTGAAAGTGCATATCTCCAATGGTTTTTTTGACATGGCTACGCCGTATTATGCGACGCGTTACACCTTCTCTCATTTGAACATTCATCCTGAATTGATGAAGAACATCACCGAGGATGATTACACAGCGGGTCACATGATGTATCTGAACCTGCCAGACCTGAAAAAGCAGAAAGAGGATTTGGCGAAGTTCATTCGCGATGCCTCGAAGAGGTAAGAGCGCAGCATGAGGCAGTGTCCTAAATCAGTGCCATGAAACTGAATGATGCCTAACAAGATGTGATTCTTGGATTTCTATCTTGCTCAGGCACTTCAGGCCGAGGGTTTCCGAGATGTCTCGGGAACCTTCTAGGCAGGCATGAGAGCTTTAGCTCTCAGGATAAACTGCGACGGCCATGACGCCTTCAGTAGGCAGCCAGCCGACGACTTCGACCCGGCGAGGGGCTTTGGATGTCTTGTTGCCCATGCCTTGACTGACGGTATCTAGGAGTTGCTTTTGCGTGTCCGCATTTACATCGCTACCGAAGAAGTTGGCCAAGTTAGTCAGGATCGGGGCGGGGGCGTCCATGCCGACGATGGTGACGGGCGTGTGATTTTTTCCACTGGCCAGGATCTGCTCACGCATCAGTTCTGGGGACAGGCCGCCAGGCATGAGGATGAGTTTCCGCAGTCGGGCCACCGTCGGCGCATGGATCTGCGGCTGGGCGCTGGCTATCGCACTCTGGGGGCTTGCAGCTGGGGGCTTGATGGATTTGGTCGGCTTTAGGAAAGGCGTTTCCGCAGGGACATCCATAGCAGGCCAATCCACGCCACCCTCAGGCAGAGGCAGCAGACTATCTTGCGCAAAAGCACTGGCGCAAAGGAGGCTGAAAAGGCAGGAAAAACGAACCGGAAAAATCACAGATCGGAAGAGCACACG
>JAOZVT010000104.1 GCA_025869455.1 Prosthecobacter sp. | reverse complement strand
AGTAACCCCCTCAGTAGATTTAATCCCCACTCTTTTTCTCCCGAATGACTATTTCCCTCATCATGTTCCTCAGCTTCGTGGCACTCACGTTGCTGATCACTTTCTGGGCCGCTAAACGCAACACTGGAGCCAGCGCCTACTTCGCCGCTGGCCGTAGCATCACCGGTTGGCAAAATGGACTCGCCGTCGCTGGTGACTACATGAGCGCCGCTTCCTTCCTGGGGATTTCCGGGATGATCTGTTTCTCTGGTTACGATGGCTTCATGTACTCGGTCGGCTTCCTGGTGGCTTACATCACGGTGCTTTTGATCGTGGCTGAGCCTTTGAGAAACGCTGGCAAGTACACCATGGCTGATCTTTTGGCCTATCGTATGAAGCCGCGTCCGGTGCGCGCCATGGCATCGCTGAGCACCTTGATCATTTCTACTTTCTACATGATCGCCCAGATGCTCGGTGCGGGTGTGATCATCGAGCGATTGATCGGCATTAGTTTTGCCCCAGCCGTGATTGGTGTGGGTGTGCTCATGCTCGTTTATGTGGTCTTTGGTGGCATGCTGGCCACGACCTGGGTGCAGATCGTCAAAGCTCTCCTGCTCATGGGCGGTGCTATTATTCTCAGCTACCTCGTCCTTCAATACCATCACTTCAGCCTCACTGCTTTCTTTGATGCCGTTTCCAAGGCAGATTACGCAGGCACGGAAGCTCCGAAAAACCTTCTGGAACCCGGGCTGAAATTCGGCATTGCCGCTGCGGGGCCTTGGGGGCCGTTAGATCTCGTTTCTCTTGGGCTTGGCCTTGTGCTCGGCACAGCGGGTCTGCCTCACATCCTGGTGCGTTTTTACACCGTGCCAGATGCTAAGACCGCACGTTCCAGTGTCGTCTGGGCCATGGCCATCATTGGTGTGTTTTACATCATGACCACCTTCTTCGGCTTTGGTGCTGCGACCATCCTGAAAAAATCCGTCATCCTGACTGAGACGGGTGCTCCAAACCCGAACATGGTCGCACCTCTTTTGGCTGAGGCTCTGGGGGGCGAACTCTTCTTTGCCTTCATCAGTGCCGTGGCCTTTGCCACCATCCTGGCTGTTGTGGCGGGTCTAACCATGAGCGCCTCGGCCTCCTTTGCCCATGACTTCTATTCGAACGTCATCCATCACGGCAAAGAAAACCGTCCTGGAGCTGAAATCAAAGTCGCTCGCATTACCGCCTTCGTCGTCGGCGCAGCGAGCATCGGCATCGCCATCTACCTTGGTCCTAGTGTGAATGCGGCCTTTCTGGTTGGTTTGGCCTTCTCAGTGGCAGCCAGTGCGAACTTACCTGTCATCATCTTCAGCGTGTTCTGGAAGCGCTTCAATACCACTGGGGCCGTCGCAGGTCTCGTGGTTGGCTTGCTCGCCTCAATCGTGCTGATCTTGATCAGCCCGAGCGGCATCTTCGGCAAAGAGGGCGCCATTTTCCCTCTGGCAAATCCAGGCATTGTCAGCATCCCCCTGGGTTTCTTGGCTGCCTACCTGGGCACCATCCTCACCCCACGTGACCTCGAAGCAGAAGCTAAGTTCTCCGAACTCAGCGTTCGCGCTCACACAGGCCTGGGTTCCGAAAAAGCTACCGCTCACTGAGGCATTTGCTTCAGCGGAGCAACTCTTGGTTAGCGGTGACGATTCACCGCTAACCTCTCAAGTTACAAAAAACGGCACACGAACTTCGTGTGCCGTTTTGATATAGAGTTGCCTCAATTCAGGCCTCTTCAAATCGCGTTCAGCTTCAGCAAGTCCTCCAGCAATCCCTTGCCGCGATAAAACTCCGCTTCCGCCAGTCCGGTTTCCACCAGTCCTTCGCGGATGGCTACCGCATCTTTTTCACCCAGCACGTGCTGTTTGATCAGCGCCGTCTTCCGCGCCTGGAGATCCAGGAAAGCTGGATCCACATCCGGTGTCGCCGGATAAATGCCCGCCGCCTGACCTTCCTTCAGCACCTGTTTGAAAGCGGTGCCTAGACGTTGCGCCTCGGCCTTCGCGGCATTGATCCCCGCATACCAGTCCGCACAGACCAGACGATAGTAATCGCGCATGGCCTGCTTGTTGTAGTGAATGATGAGGTTGTGACCATCCACAGGCACCGTACTGGTGGCTCGGAAGCTATCGGCATCGATCGTATCCACAAAGAACAACTCCTCGCGATCCACGGCAAACTCCCACTTCAGATCCCACAGTTGCAGGCCGATCTCATCCAGCAGATCCCTCACTGCCCACGCTCCTAAAAGAGCCATCTTGATGGTATCTGTGAAATGTTGGGCGCTCAGGCCAGACATCAGCAGGGCTTCCTGCTTACTCACGGCGCGATCTTCCGGCTCATACTTGCTGGTCAGATCATAAATAGGACGATCCAGCATCTGCCAGGCCTTCATCGGGCCCGTCAGACCCAGCTCCTGCTCAAAGGCACGCTGCTCTTTTTCACTCAGCGCCTCATACTTGCGCAGCACACTGCTGCCACTGGTCACGCCAAAACGCACAATGTACTCCAGAGGCACCACATAAGTACGGCTCTGGTGAAACTGCGCGTAATCGAACACAAAATTGCCCATCACATTCCGCTGCGGCGGCTTCATCACCGGAAAGCGACGCACCACATTGTAGCAGCTTGGCGTTTCAGGCATGCCACTGGTGGCGATCTCGCCCGTCTTCCCATCCAGCATCCCCACATGGTGAGTATGTGCCCCGGTTTCCAGCATCGTTTGCAGCGGGCCGTCCATCAGTTGATCACGCCAAGTCACGCCCAGCATGTCCGTTTTCAGCAAAGCCGCCTGCACGCGCTGCCACGTGGACGCTTGCGTCAGCCGGGAATACATCGCATGACGGAAGATCGCGCGGTTCAGGTCATTGCCCTCAATGCTGAAAATGCTGCCCACATCAAAGACCGAACCCGCAGGGGTGGTTTCACACACAATGAAGGCGGGATGATCAGGGACTGCATAGAGATGCTGCACGGAGCCGCGATAGACGGGCTCCCCAAGCTGGGACAAATCAAGGCTGGTAGGGGCAGAGGCAGGGTAGGGCATGGTCAGTGTACCCCTTAGTTTTCAGTGCGACCCGACCCATTTGCAAGAGGGGGCACGTAGGTTTCTCAAACCTTTCTTGAATCGAATACCCGTTGTCCAAGGTGCGAAACCCCATGAAAAGGACCATAAAACGAACGGTCTAAGTGTTATCTTTATCTGAAATGCTGCACTTGACCTTGACGGATAGGGAATAAGATAATGCCCAATACCCCCCCAATGCGTACGCTTTCCCAAATTTTGCTTCTGATCCTCTTGCTCTGCGTTTCTTCAAACGCTGCCCCAGGAGATACCGATGAGAGCTTTAGCCCGAATCTTTATACATCATACTATGGCGGAGAAGTTTCTGGAATAGCGGTGAAGAACAATGGAAATATTTTGGTGGGGGGGCCACCTTTCTCACAGGAGACCTATGGGGCCTATAAATTAATTGAAGAGATATTACCGGAAGGAGAACTGTCTAAATCCTTCGATGCTCCCAACATCAATCTGCGCGCAAAAATCATAGCTCAGTTGTGGGATGGAAAAATTCTGGTGGCTGGTAATATTGCCGGTGCTGCTTTGACTGACTATAAAGGTATTCAGCGACTTAATCCTGATGGTAGTATCGATCCGACATTTTCAGCTCAGATATCAGTGGGTGATGTTTCGGCTTTAGCTCTTCAGTCAGACGATAAAATCATTATTGGGGGTGACTTTACAACCGTCAATGGTGTCTCTCGACCCAGGTTAGCTAGGTTAAATACAGATGGCAGTTTGGATGAAAGTTTTTCTCCAGATGTTAATGGCGCCGTTTATACTCTGGCGTTACAGGATAATCAGCAGATATTAGTAGGTGGAAAATTTACCATGCTGAATGGCGAATCAAGGGAAGCTCTGGCTCGCCTTAATGTGGATGGTAGTCTTGATTTATCCTTTATACCTAATCTGACGATTACGCCAAGTCTAGGGTATGTTTACTGTATTATTCCTCATCATGAAGGGGATGTTACTGTTGGTGGGGCGTTTAATATACTTAATAAAACAGGCTTGTATGGCCTTGTGCGTTTATCGATCAATGGAGATTTCATTCGCTCGCCTACTCCGCCTTTTTCTGCCAGCATACGTTCAATGGCCGTACAGGCTGATGGAAAGATGATAGTAGGAAGTGGTGTAGTTAATTATCCACCCAGAAATGTGATTCGGCTGCACAAGAATGGGGATTATGATTATGGTTTTGTGAGTCCAAATATATCAGCGAAAAGCATCATAGGGGAGAATGTTTATAGCATTGCATTGCAGAAAAATGGGCAAATACTTATAGGCACTAGTTGGTATAATTGGTCCACCGTTAATCAATCTACTATAACCCGTAAACTCCTTCATCGCTTCAACAACGATCCTGCCACAGATAGTCTATTGGTAACTGGCAGTTCTCGTATTGAATGGCTGCGTGGCGGATCAACGCCTGAGGCGTTGGCGGTTCGTTTTGAGTTTAGTGAAGATGGTGTCAACTGGCAGATGTTAGGACAAGGTAGTCGGATTGATAATGGTTGGGAACTTGACCAATTAAGCTTACCCAATCATGGTTATGTGCGCGCTCGGGCAAGAACATGCGGCGGGTATCGGAATGCTTGTTACGGTATTGTGGAGACAATGACCAGTATTGGCGTCGATCAACCTCAAATCGTTTTCGAAGATCCTGATGGAACTGAGCATACAGACGACCTTGGAAGTTATGATTATGGGAATGATTATACAGTAAGAACTTTCAAAATTCGTAACACCGGCTCCGCGTTGCTTCGTTTGGATAGTATAAATATTTCGAATATCCTTAACTGTAAAATAACGGTGGATACGAATGCAATGGCCCGTGTTTTAGCACCTGAAGAAGAAACTGCGTTTACTGTCTTTATGGACCCACTTGAATATTCGCAGAATACAATGAGGGGTGTCATGACTATTGTTAGCAATGCGGAAGATAATACAGAGCTTGTATTTTCTCTCCTCGGGAAGATGACAGGAAGAAGTCCGACATTTGGACTCAATCACATGAGTATTATTGGAACTGAAAAGGATGGTGTTGGTGACCAATGGGTTCGATTTACTCAGCCATTTGTTCCAAACCGGACAAAATATTATTTAAGAATTCCGTCAGACTTAACTTCTGCAACATTGTACTTTGAAATGTTACGAAATCCTGGAGGGTTCTCTCGTATTAGATACAATGGCCAAGAAATAGGTGATTCTTATTTGAACTTAAGCTTTGAGCTAAACCCACAGCCCATTGTGCTTGAGATATGTTCATTAGATGGTGAAAACTGGATCGCATACACCATCAATGTGTTGCGCAGCCCTCCTGTGGCAGGAGATTTAGATTTGCTCTTTTCATCAGAGCAAGAAGTCTCGTTGCCTTATGCAATTAATCTAGCCATACAGCCAGACGGGAAAATTTTACTTGGAAATGGGCGTCTGAATTCAGATGGTACTATAGATGGTGAGTTTCATCCTAATGGGGGCTTACCACAGGTTCAGATACTGCCAGATCTTAATTTGATTACTGGGCGCTCAAAGTTACTGCCGAGCGGTGATGTTATTTGGCAACGTTCGGGTCTCGGTTATACTGGGTTTGATGCGCTTGGTGATGGAGGTATTTTATTGAATGGATCCTTTAATAACACCTTAGGTGCCAATTATCCGACACGGGGACTTTTGAAAATTTTGTCATCAGGAGATTTGGACTTGTCTTATCAATCTCCAGTATTTGGTTGGGTTAATTCAGCATTGGAAGATTCGGAAGGTAAGCTTTTGATTTGTGGTGTGCTTAGTATCCGTTCTTCTCATGGACAGAGTTTTAAGGTAGCGCGGTTACTCCAGAGTGGAGCCTTGGATGAATCCTTCCATTCAGTGAAAGTTGATAATGAAATCGTTGGTCTATTTCAGCAGCCAGATGGAAAGGTGCTAATATATGGATCATTTTCAAAAGTAGATGATCAGTTCCGGCAGAGAATAGCGCGTTTGAACAGGGACGGGACTCTTGATGATACATTTGTTTCACCCTCGAATACTTCGTCTGAAATTCTAAGTTTAGCCTTGCAAGCTGACGGTAAAATTATCTTTGAAAAGAGGGAAGGAAATTTGAGATTAGGTCGTCTGAATTCAAATGGCACCTCGGACAATACCTTTCAAGTTTATGGTTCGTTAGGGGGGATAGTTTTGCAGAAAAATGGTCAAATTCTAATCCAAGGCGGCAGCAATTATTATGTCAACAATGTGTTAATTCACGGCTTAGCTCGAATTCACAATGACCCCGCCACGGAAAGCCTGACAGTACCTGATGCCTCAAGCATCTTATGGTTGCGTGGTGGCTCGTCTCCTGAAGCTCGTCGGGTTTATTTTGAGTGCAGTGCCAATGGTGGGGAGAGTTGGACGAATTTAGGTTTGGCTCATTACATTTCTGGAGGTTGGGAGTTAACGGGGTTGAGCCTCCCTCCAAATGGTACTATCCGTGCTAGGGCTGTCATTCAGAGTGGCCCTTACAATCGCAGTTCAGGAATGGTGGAAAGTTTGGCGGATTTCAGCTTTCCTCCTGCTGCTATGGCTTTGGAAACTGCAGAAGGTCAAACCTGGGTATCAGGTGAAGATTGTGATTTCGGTTCCGTTGGTCTCGGAGGCATGAGTCGCTGCAGTTTTACTCTGAAAAACACTGGGGAAACTCAACTGCGGGGTATCTCTTTGCAGATTGAAGGTGCCGACGCGGGCGACTTTAGGTTGTTGAACCCACTTATATCCTCATTACCCAAAGCTGGAGAGCAGACTTTGTCTTTTTTATTCAATCCTACTAAGTTGGGGCATAAACAGGCGGTGGCCATGATTTACAATGAGACTGCTGGAGATGTTCCCGTGGAGATCCATTTGTTAGGAAGCGGAATCAAAGGAAACTCTCCGCAAGTAAAGAGTCTTCCTGCAAATACTGTTTTGGCCACCTCCGTGATCATGAATGGCACGGTGAATCCCAAGGGGTTTCCACATGACGTCTTCTTTGAATATGGACTCACAAAAGATCTGGGTACACTCATTGAAGCAAATCCCACCCATGTCGAAGGGACTCAGGGGCTGACCGTACATGCTGAGGTAACGGGATTGTTGCCCAATACGCGTTACTTTTACCGAGTCCGTGCCGCTGGCCAAGTGGGAGGTGCTGTTGGGACTATTCTGAATTTCATCTCAGGCAATCATGCTCCAGTCGCCAGACCTGATACATTAAGCTTATTTAGAGGGCCTTCTCTCTATCTGGATGTATTGGCCAATGATGAAGATGCAGACGGGGATTCCTTAACAATAGCTTCATTCTCTTCCGTCGAACCTGCTGGCGTTGGTACTCTGACTCGCATCGGCAACGCTCTTCTTTTTGTGTATGGTGAGGCTTCTGGTTATCCTACCTTTACATACCAGGTCAAAGATAGTCGAGGTGCTCTTTCTGAACCTGCACAAGTCATCATTAAACCCATTTCAGGGGATCTTTTGGGCGTGACATCAGAGCTCATTCAAGCTCAAGGAAAGACCTTCATCTTTGGACTGATGGTCTATGGTGCTTCTTGGAAGGTTGAGGGACTGCCGTCATGGATAAAGCTGAATGCCACGGAAGGGTTTGGTGATTTTTTATTCAATGTGACCGTGCTGCCAAATCCTTCCACCAAGCCACGGACTTCCCAAATCAAGATCGGGTATTTAAGTTATGATGTGACACAAAGCGGAGTGATGCTGCCTGAACTAAGCTCGCCCACATTACCGCTACCGCCTGCTCAAGTCGGCGCAGACTACACCCTGGAAATCCCGACCCTCAATCTCCCGGTGATCTATCAGGTAAAGAACCTGCCTCCAGGTCTATCCATCAATGGCGATACCGGACTAATCACAGGCATACCAACGAAAGCGGGCACTTATTCCCTTACCATCAATGCACGCAATGCGGCGGGTAAAGCGCCTGAGGCCATCTCGTTTGATCTCATGGTAGAAGCCCTGCCTGATGCCTTTATCGGCCGTTATCAGGGCATCATCTCAGTGGATGAAACGGCAGAGCATTTGGGTGGACGGTTTGAACTCTTAACCACGAGTTCGGGTTCGTTCAGCGGTAAAGTCACCTTGGGTACCAAGGCAGAATCTTTCAAAGGCGTGATCTCTGTGGAAGGCAGTAACCCCACAGAGTTCAGCGCCACGGCATCTCTTCCTGGGAAAACGGAGGTGAGAACGGTGAATCTTTCGTATTCTCAAGTAGCCACTCCCAAGATGCATCTTGAGCTCTTGTCTGGCGATGTCGTTACGCATCAGGGCAGTGGTTGGGGTATTCCTTGGAATGGAAAGACGCAGTTGGCCACTGCCTTTGCTGAAACTTACAGCTTCAGACTTTCCCCATCTGAGAGTGATGAAGTGCAGCCTCAGGGCTACGGATTTGGGACCTTCACCATCGCAGAGCGCACAGGTGCCGTGAAGGCCAGTGGGCGTGCGGCAGATGGTAGCGCGTTTGTTTGCAGCAGTTTGCTGGGTGAATCTGGAGAAGTGATGATTTATCAATCACTCTACAAACAGCGTGGCTCGTTGACGGGTAAGTTGAGCATCACGGCGGCTGAAAGCACCTCGGCTAACTCCTTGGGCGGGCAGGTGAGTTGGATCAAACTCCCCACCGAAGGGAAGGGGAAGGACCTGATTTATAGAGATGGATTTGGTCCGGTAACGCTGAGCGCAGCAGGTGGAACCTTGCCTGCGTTGGAATCAGGCACCGTGATCATGAATCTGACTGGCGGAGAAGAAGACAATGCAGAATTAAAATTAGCCGCTGGCGGATTGGATGAGTCGCAGCAAGTGGCGGTGACCGTCTCCAATCCAAGTGCCAAGGGGACAAAGAACCTAGTCAAGGTTGAGTCTAACGATATTCAGTTGGCCTTCAGTCGTCTGGACACCAAGAAAGGGAGCTTTAACGGCAGCTTCACGCTGACTGGATCCTCGGCCCGTCTGAATCGAAAAAGCAACTTCTTGGGCCAACTGGTTCGGGTGGGAGTAGAGATTCGGGGATATGGTTATTTTCTCTTGAGTGATCTTCCTGGGGAAGGGGAGACCTTGAAATCCAGCCCCATTCAGTCTGGAGCAGTGCTTTTTCAGCCGAAGCCTGTGCCCTGAACTCAATCAGGGCAGGGGAAGAATAACTGAGCGAAGTTGCGCTGCCTGTCTTGACAGCGCAGGAAGCCGGAGTTTGTGAGAGGGCATGTCGCTCACCGCTAATCTTTACCCCCTTTTGAAACCCTGGCTCTTCCGCATGGATGCGGAGCGGGCGCATGAGTGGACCACGCGCATGATGCGCTTTTCCCACAGCCTGGGGTTGCTCACCGTGGGGCAGGAAGTGCTGCCACAGAAGCCAGTGGAATGCCTGGGGCTGCGCTTTCCGAATGCGCTGGGTTTGGCAGCAGGCATGGACAAGTCTGCCTCTGCTGTGGAGGCCTGGGCGGCGCTGGGATTTGGTTTTGTCGAAGTCGGTACTTTGACGCCGCGTCCTCAGCCAGGAAACCCGAAGCCGCGTTTGTTTCGTCTGCCTGAACATGATGCTTTGATCAATCGCATGGGCTTCAACAATCCTGGCATTCACTCAGCCGTGAAGCGCTTGAAAAAACGTCGCACTCAGGCGGTGGTGGGAGTCAATATTGGCAAGAATTTTGACACGCCCAATGAAGAGGCGGTGAATGACTATTTGTTAGGCTTGCGGGCGGCTTATGAGGTGGCGGATTACATCGCGGTAAACATCTCCAGTCCGAATACCAAAGGCTTGCGCGATCTCCAGGCGGAGGAGTCCATACGCTCTTTGTTAGGCGCGTTGAAGGTGGAGCAGGCGAAGCTGGCGAAGGAGCAGGGGCAGATGAAGCCTGTCTTGGTCAAGATTGCCCCAGACTTGGATGGCCAGCAGATCGAAGCTTTGGCACGTGTGTTTAATGAGCTTGCTGTGGATGGTGTCATCGCCACCAATACCACCATCAGTCGCGTAGCCGTGGCTGGGCATCCGTTGGAAAAAGAAGCCGGAGGACTCAGTGGCGCGCCGGTGAAAGAACGCTCCACCGATGTCATCCAAGCTTTCCGAATGTTGCTCAAAGAAAGCACTCCCATCATCGGTGTGGGTGGCATCTTGAGCGGTGCGGATGCGGCTGAAAAAATGAAAGCCGGGGCACAACTGGTGCAGGTTTACAGTGGTCTTGTTTTTCGTGGTCCTGGTTTGGTTCAGGATGTTTTGCGAACGATCGGCGCTTGATCAACTTCTGGTTATCTAGCTGCCTTTTTCAGGTTAATAGTTCGTTAGACCGATCTTGATTACGTATCTTTTTATCGCCTATGCCACCCAAAATTTACGATACGAAACCAGCGGTTCTTGAGCTTGAAGCCGGGGATCACTGGTGGTGTTCTTGCGGACTCAGTGGGCACCAGCCCATGTGTGATGGTGAGCATAAAGGCACGGGGCTAGGGCCAAAGAAATTCACCCTCGCAGAACCGCAGAAAGTCTGGCTTTGCAATTGCAAGCAGACGAAGAATCCACCCTTCTGTGACGGCAGTCACAAGTCTCTGTCGGTGGAATCATAGCCTACTTCATCAATCGCGTCTGGAAGGTGGGCAAACGCAGCCGCCAGCGCATGGCAATCAGTCTCAGGGCCAAAATCACCGCCATACCGATGTAACGGTGGCTTTCTGAGGGCGGTAACCACAGCCGCAGCAGCACAAAGGTGGCGGCTCCAAAACACACCGCAGTGGCGTAAAGCTCCATTTCAGCCCGCAGAACCCAAGGGATTTCACTGCGCAGTACATCCCGTAAGATGCCTCCAGCCACCCCGGTGACGATCCCCAGCAAGATGGAAACCACGGCGGGTGAACCCAGCAAAAGGGCCTTCTCGGTGCCGACAATGCCAAAAAGAGCCAGTCCAAAGGCGTCCGCCACGGCCAGCGCCCGATCCGGTAGATTAAAAAAACGTGCGATCACGAAAGTCCCCACAGCGGCGACCAGCGCTGTGGTCACGTAATCGGGGGCCTGGATCCAAAAAACGGGCTGCACCCCCAGGCAGAGGTCGCGAATGGTGCCTCCACCCACGGCGGTGACCAGGGCTAAAACCACCGCTCCAAACAAATCCATGCGTTTCCCCTCTGCCGCAAGCACGCCAGAAATGGCGCAGACGGCACAGGCTGAATACTCAATCCAAGGTGGCATCGGCCCATTCTGGTTGATTTTTTTAAAAAATCGAAGGGATCTCGCGGCAAAGTTGGGGCCGCGAGGCAAATATATCAAAAAAGGGAGCTTGTGAAATTTTTCACAAATTCGGGTTGCCCGTCGTAAAGCCTTCCTGATAATGGCGGTGCCCCATGGCAATCCTACTCGCCAGCTTCGATTTGACTCTCCTCATCACATCCGTGGTGAAGATCATATTCCTTACCTTTTTGGTTATCCTCCCGATGGTCGCTTACTCCGTGTATGCGGAACGTCGGTTCTCGGCCATCATTCAGGATCGTGTCGGACCCAACCGTACAGGCATTCCGTTGACCTTGTTTGGTTTCAAAAAGGACATCCAGATCTTCGGTATTGGCGGTCTTATCCAGCCCTTGGCGGATGGTCTGAAATTCCTTTTGAAGGAAGATTTCACCCCGAAGTCGGTGAACACTTTCTACTACTGGCTGGCCCCGGCGCTGACCATGGTGCCTGCGCTCATGACCTGCGCCGTCCTGCCATTTGGCAGTGAATTGGACCTCAGTTTCTTGAATCCGCTCATCGTTTGGCTGGGTGGAGAAGGTTTTACGGCCCCCGTGAAATCAGTCATCGCTGATCTGAACGTCGGCCCTCTGTTCACTTTCTCTATCGCTTCTTTGGGCGTTTACGGCATTGTTTTAGCTGGCTGGTCCTCGAATTCCAAATATCCCTTCCTCGGTGGTGTGCGTGCTTCGGCACAGATGATTTCCTATGAGCTGTCCCTGGGCCTGTCCATTATTCTGGTGCTCATGGTTTTTGGTGAGCTGAATCTCTCCAAGATGTCCGCTTTCCAGGACGCCAATGGTTGGCTCTTGTTGCCTCTGTGGGGCGAAGGTTTGAGCGTGGGCCGCTGGGTCCTTTGGGTGCCCATGTTGATTTCCTTCTGCATCTTCACGGTTGCCATGTTTGCAGAGACCAATCGTCTCCCCTTTGACCTTGCTGAGTGCGAAACGGAACTTGTAGCTGGTTACCACACCGAATACAGCTCCATGAAATTCGCTCTCTTCTTCATGGGTGAATATGCCGCGATGATCATTGGATCCGGCATCGCCGTTACCATGTTCCTGGGCGGTTGGAGCATTCCATTCGCCCCGCTGATCGGTCTCGACTACGTCGCTGGAGATACGCCTATCTGGCTGGGTCTCCTGCACATCGGCACCTTCTTTGCTAAGGTCATCGTCTTCATCCTCTTCTTCATCCTCATCCGTTGGTCGTTGCCGCGTTTCCGCTTTGACCAACTCATGAAGCTCGGCTGGCTGTTCATGTTCGAGCTTGCACTGGCCAACGTCATCCTGACTGCCGCCCTCATGATTTGGTTCCCGTTGAAGTAACCTCCCACTCCGATGGCAACAATTATCGTACAACGCCCCAAGCTAGCCTGGCATGAGAAGTGGTTCATCTCCACGCTCTTCAAAGGCTTGCGCATCACCCTCGGTCACGCTTTCAAAACCTTCCGCGAAATCACAGGCGGCAAGGAGAAGGTCACGATGGAATACCCAGAGCAGAAATGGGATGCCAATCTTCCTTCCTATTACCGTGGTGCACCTGCCTTGGTGACCGATGAACAAGACCGTGAACGCTGCGTCAGTTGCCAGCTTTGCGAGTTCATCTGCCCACCGAAAGCCATCACCATCACGCCTGGAGAAATCCCGAGCGATGATCCATGGGCCAAGGTGGAAAAGCGCCCGAAAGAGTTCGAAATCGACATGATCCGTTGCATCTACTGCGGCATGTGTGAAGAAGTCTGTCCGGAGCAGGCCATCTACCTCCGTAAGGACTACGCCATCACGGGTGAGTCCCGTGCTGAGATGGTTCATGACAAGAAAAAGCTCTATGAGATCGGTGGTAAGCGCGTGGGTCTCGTGAACAAATGGAATGAATTGAAGTAGTCCATGCCATCCATCCTCTTTTATCTCTTTGCTGCGATCACCTTGGGCTTTGGCCTATTGGTTGTAACCTCCCACAACCCAGTCACGAGCGCCCTTTCCTTGGCCGCTAGTTTTGTTGGCTTGGCCGCTCTTTTCCTGGGCTTGGATGCCTACTTTATCGGCACCATTCAGATCCTGGTTTACGCCGGAGCAGTCATGGTCTTGTTCCTGTTCATCATCATGTTGTTGGACATCAAGGCTGAGGAAGGAAAGAAACCCAATATCCCAGCGGCCATCGGTGGCATTGTCTTAGCAGTGGTCATGGCTCTTCAGATCACGACCATTTGCAGCAGTTTTAATATGGGCAATGTCCAGATCAAGGACGCTCCTTTGGCTCTGACTCAGGCTGGAGAATCGGCTAAACTGCCCACCATCGCCAACGATCTCAAAGCGGGTGTGTTGCCCGATGCCAAGCTCATGGGCTTGACGCTTTTTCAAAAATACGGCTTTCATCTCCAAGTCGTCGGCTTGTTGCTCCTTGTGGGCACAGTCGGTGTCGTGGTGCTGAGCAAGCGTGAGAAAGGAGTCAAGGACGCCTGATGATCACCCTGAATCACTACCTTATCGTCAGCGGCATGCTGTTTGCTCTCGGCCTAGCCGGAGTCATTGCTCGTCGCAATATCCTCATCATCTACATGTGTTTGGAGATGATGCTGAGCGCAGCCAACCTCACGCTGGTGGCCTTCTCGCGTTTTCGCGTGGTTGACGGCTTGCCGGACTACGCGGCTCAGTCCTTGGTGTTCTTCACCATTACCGTGGCCGCTGCCGAAGTGGCCGTGGGTCTTGCCATCATTGTTGCGCTCTACCGTGCCAAGCAGAGCGTGGAAACTGAATCCGTAACCAAGCTGCAAGGCTAAGCGCCACCGAATCTCCCGCTCATGCCCGCCCAGGAAGCCGCCCCCACACTCCCGACACTGCTGCTGCTGCTGCCGCTTTTTACGGCACTCACCATTCTGCTTGGTCACAAGCTATTGAAAGGTGCCAGCGTCATCCTATCTGTCGCCTCAGCCGCTATTTGCTTCATCATCAGCATGATGTTGCTGCATTCGGAGAATTCTGAAATTGCACCCGTTCTGTTACCCTTCATCAGCGTCGGGAAGATCAATATCGTCATTGATGCTCTGCTTGATCAGCAAAGCCGCGGCATGATGCTGATCGTCACTTCGATAGGCCTACTGGTCCACATTTTCTCCCTCGGTTACATGAAGGAAGATGCCGGCAAGGTGCGCTTCTTTGGTGCTCTTTCGCTGTTCATGTTTTCCATGACAGGCATCGTCCTGGCTGGGAACTTGGTGATGATGTTCATCTTCTGGGAACTCGTTGGTCTCAGTTCTTATCTCTTGATCGGTCACTGGTTCCAAAAAGCCTCGGCTGCCGAAGCCTCTAAAAAAGCTTTCTTGACCAACCGCATCGGTGACTTCGGTTTCATGATCGGCATCTTGATGCTTTTCGCTGCCAATCATGGCGACGTAAGCTTCCTCGGCCTGAAAAGTTCATTTGCAGCGGGTCCGTTGCATGATGTTGCAGCCACACAGACAGCGTTCATGACGGCGGCTGCTCTTTGCCTCTTCATGGGGGCTGTGGGTAAATCGGCTCAGTTTCCTCTGCACGTCTGGTTGCCAGACGCCATGGAAGGCCCGACACCCGTTTCTGCCCTCATCCACGCCGCCACGATGGTCGCCGCCGGGGTCTTCATGCTGGTGCGTTGCTCGTTTGTCTTTGAGGCATCTCATGACGCTGCTTACACACTCTGCTGCATTGGTGCGATCACGGCTTTCATGGCAGCGCTCATGGCCACGCAACAGAGCGATATCAAACGTGTCTTAGCCTACTCCACCTTATCGCAATTGGGGTACATGGTCATGGCCGTTGGTCTCTTGGCCCTGCAAGTCGGTGGTCATCTGCATGAGGCAGGTCCTGGTCATCCGGCCATGTTCCACCTTTACACACATGCTTTCTTCAAGGCCATGCTGTTCTTGGGTTCAGGTGCCATCATCTATTCCTGCCATCATGAACAGGACATGTGGAAAATGGGCGGTCTGATGAAGCACATGCCCGTGACTTTTGTGACCTTTGCCATTGGCACCGCCTCCTTGATCGGGGTGCCCTACATCACCAGTGGTTTCTGGAGCAAAGAGGCCATCTTGGGTGCAGCCTTTGAGGTGGAAGAAGGTCGTCCTTTCTTTTGGATCGGCGTGGTGACTGCCATGCTGACGGCCTTTTACATGACTCGCATGTTCGTCATTACCTTTTTTGGCAAACCTCGCACAGACTCAGCCCATCATGCCTCAGAGGCTCCGATCATCATGGTGTTGCCATTGCTAGTCTTGGCTGTGTTAACTCTGATTTCGCCGTGGCATTGGGCTACCAATATGTTTCAGGCCATGGAGCCAAAGCATGCTGAAGGACATCCCACGGTCTTGATTGCCTCCTTCCTGGCTCTTGTTATCGGTGTTTCAGTTGGGTTCTTCCTCTACAAAGGTAAGGACAAAGAGCCTCTGAACATCAAGCTCTTCGCCAACAAGTTCTACTTCGACGAAATCTACGCGGTGCTCGTGAAAGTTTTTCAGGATACCGTGGCTTGGATCATTGCCGGGCTGGAGCGCCTGGTGGTTGACGGCATCATGGCTCGTCTGCCTGCTTATTTAGCTGCGCGTGTCGGTTCTGCCGCGCGGAATCTTCAGGGTGGCCACTTGCAGGGATATACCTTCCTGCTTGGTCTTGGTGTCCTGCTTGTCATTTATGTGGTCGTTTTTGCCCTGCCCGCTTTGGGCCATTGATGGAGGAATGGAATGAGCGTTCTCGAAATCGTCATCCTACTACCAATTCTCGCTGCCCTAGCCATCTGGCTCGGGGCGCCTGCTCGCGCCACTTCGGTGGGGGCAGCTCTTATTAACTTAGCCATCGTCCTTGGGCTGCTTTTTCAGTTCAAATCAGCCTCGGCTGGTGGGGCTGGTTACGCTTTTGAAAGTGCCCGTGTGGTGCTGGAGAATCCGGCCATCACCTTCGGGGTAGGGGCAGATGGCGTTTCACTCATCCTTGCACTGCTCACGGTGTTAGTGACTCTGTCCGCAGTCTGGCAGATCGCGACGGATAAGCCCGCCATCTATCACATCGCTTCTTTGTTGATCGCTGGCGGTGCTCTGGGTGCCTTCCTTTCCACGGATGTCTTTTTCATCTACGCCTTCCATGAGTTGGCTCTGATCCCCACCTTCCTCATGATTGGCCTTTATGGCCACGGGGAAGATTCCCATCGCAAAGCGGTGGCCTGGAAAACTACCATCTATCTGGGTGCAGGCAGCTTGATCTTGCTCGCTGGTTTGGCTTGGCTGGTTCTGGAATACAGTGGTGGGCAGAAACTCACCTTTGATCTGAATGCTCTCCGCGCTCAGGCTGCCAGCACGCCGTTGCCTGTCGAAAAACAGGGCCTGATCTTCTTTGTCTTGCTGCTAGGATTTGGCACTCTCGTGAGTCTCTTCCCGCTGCATAGCTGGGCTGCTCCTGCATACGCCACAGCCCCAACACCTGTCGCCATGTTGCATTCGGGCGTCTTGAAGAAATTCGGCCTCTACGGCATCATCCGCATTGCCATGCCACTGCTGCCTCAGGGCTTGCAGGTGGAGTGGGTGCAGCACGCGCTTCTTTACATGCTGCTGGGGAACATCTTGGTGATGGGCTTCGTGACCATCTCTCAGCGTTCACTGGATAAAGTGCTCGGTAACTCTTCCGTCATGCACATGGGATACATCTTCCTGGGCATCGCCTCAGGAACAGAAATTGCTCTGCAAGGAGCCGTTATCCTCATGTTCGCTCACGGTATTTCCATCGCACTCCTGTTTGCCTTGATGGGCCGCATGAGAGCTCAACTGGGTACCTTGGAGCTATCTAAACTTGGAGGTCTTGCCTCACACGCACCTATCTTCACCATCCTTTTTGCTTTTGGCACCTTTGCCTCCATTGGCCTTCCTGGTCTGGCAAACTTCTCGGGTGAAGTGATGATTTTCTTGGGCGCTTTTGGCAGTGATGGCAGCAGCACCCTAGGCCCACTTCAATGGACCGTCATCCTGGCTCTCTGGGGCGTGGTGATGTCGGCCGTTTACATGCTTCGCGCCTATCGCAGTGTCTTTCAGGGCAGCGCGAATGCAGGTCTGTTTATGAATGACCCCGTGGTCAGTCAGCGCATCCCCTTGATGCTCCTTGCCGCAGCTCTTCTTATTGTCGGGTGTTGCCCGTGGCTCTTGCTGGGCCTGCTGAAGTCTCTTTCTGTCGTTCCTGTGGCTGCGATGTAGAAGCCGAATCTCCTCTGATCCATGTCCGTTTTCTCCGTCGAAATCTTCCTGGTTGTTTTTGGTCTGGCACTTCTGTGTCTTGAGGCCCTGATGCCTACCATCACCCGCCGCGCACTCTCGGGCATTAGCATCGGAGGTGTGGCCCTGGCCTTTGTTTTGTTTCTGTTCTCTTCGAAGTCAGGTGCCGATCTGCCGATGTTCGTGCAGCCGTATCTTCAGCTAGATACCTTGGCTGTATTCTACAAGGGCTTTGCCTTGGTGATCACACTCTTGGTGCTCTGGCTCATGGTGGAAAGCTCAGCTTATCTCACCAAGTTTACAACGGGTGGTCATTACAACGAACTTTTTTGCCTGCCTATTTTTGTCTGCGTTGGCATGATGTGGATGGCTTCGGCCAAGGACTTGGTCACCGTGTTCGTCTCCTTGGAGTTGGTCACCGTTTCCTTTTATGTCTTGGTCGCTTTTGCTCGGAAGAGCAATTTGGCCCTCGAAGCAGGGGTTAAATACCTCATCCTTGGGGCTCTCAGTACAGGCGTTCTCGTTTATGGCATTGCCTGGGTTTATGGTGCCACGGGTGCCATGAGTTTTGATGGCATCTCAGCAGCGCTGGCCAATCCGACCACTTCCAAACAAGCCGCTCTCCTGGGGGCTGCCTTCCTCCTTTCTGGTCTTGCCTTCAAGGTGGCAGCGGCTCCTTTCCAAATGTGGGTGCCTGACGTTTATCAGGGCGCGCCGATCCCGATCACGGTCTTCCTTTCCGTGGGATCAAAAGCTGCTGGTTTCATCGTTTTGACCCGCACCGTTACCGCTTTCATGGCGCAGGGCTCGGTCATCGCCATGGAAGTTCAAACACTGTTGATCCTCGGGGGTGCCTTGACGATCCTTCTCGGCAGTCTGCCAGCCATTTTCCAGACCAGTGTGAAGCGCCTCATGGCCTACTCCAGCATCAGTCATGCCGGTTATCTCCTGCTGGCTCTTGGCGCTGGTTCTGCTCGCTTTGATCTCAATGCGGGTGGGGTGGTCGCCTTCTATCTGGCCACTTACCTGCCGATGACGGTTCTCGGTTTCTTGGTGCTCGCTCTTCTGCGTGCCAATGGCGGCGGTGAAGACCTGCGTGATTTCCGTGGTCTTGCTAAGCGCAGCCCACTCATGGCACTGGTCATGACCATTGCGCTAGCTTCTTTGGCGGGCCTACCGCTGACGGCTGGCTTCATGGGCAAGCTGTTCGTCTTCATTGGTCTTGTGGATCAGGCGTCCTGGGGCGCTTTGATTTGTGCGGTCATCGGTGCGGCTGCTGGTTTCTACTACTACTTCCGCGCCATCTTGGCCATGTACACCAGCGATGCTCAAACATCGGGCAGCATGGTTTGGTCAACGGGAACGAAAGCAGGTGCGATTGTCTTGGCCATCGTCATCGTGGTGATCGGCGTGTATCCAAAGCCTTTGCAGAAATTGCTGACGCCAAAGGCAGCCGCCGTGGCCACTCATTAAGCTGATCCTCACGGATTTTGCAGGACTTGCGGACTTGTGCTGCAACATGCGGCCTTTCAGCACGTTTGTTCTGGCTCTCTATGAAGTTCACTGCCGCCTGTTTCTCACTGGTCCTTTGTCTCAATCTCCTCGCCGCTCCACAGGACGATCAATACGTCCTCGGGCCTGATTCGCAAGTTCAGGAAGGCGTGCCGCAGGGCAAGGTCACGCAGATGCCCGCCTGGACGGATTCTAAGATTTTCCCAGGCACCACGCGCGACTGGTGGATCTATGTGCCGGCTCAATACAACAAAGACAAGCCTGCCTCCGTCATGGTTTTTTGTGATGGCGCTGGCTTCGTGAAACCCGATGGACAGTTCCGTGCTCCCGTGGTTTTTGATAACCTCATTGCCAAAGGTGAGATGCCCGTCACCATCGGTATCTTTATCCAG
>JAOZVT010000103.1 GCA_025869455.1 Prosthecobacter sp. | reverse complement strand
GCAGCCCCCGTGTGTGTGACTACGTGGACGCGATGCTTCAAACACAAAGTTTGGAAGAGCAAAGTCGCCTCTATGAACATGTCAAACCCGCCCTGTGGAATGGACTCGTCTCCTGGCTGGTTCGTCAGCCCATGGCCATGACGATGCTAGGTGTTCCTAGAGCGCAAATCCGATTGATCGAGACGCAGTTTCCGGGAGGCCTAACAGGGTTTATTCAATCTAAGCTTGAGCACGTACTGACCAAAGTCCCCTTCCAAGACAACTACTTCTGGCGCGCTTACCTCACAGGCCATTACACCCGTGAATGCTGCCCGAGCTACCTCAAAGAAGACCTGCAGCCCATCCTAAAAGGTCTAACTGAACGCATCACCACACACAGCACAACGGTGGCGAATTTCCTGAGAGAACACCCCGCCGCCTACTCCCATTACGTGCTGCTGGATCACCAGGATTGGCTAGCTGCTCATAAGCCTCAAGCCCTGGAAGAAGAGTGGCAGCTCATCTTGGAAAACAGCCGCCCCGGCACGCGCATTCTCATGCGCTCAGCCAGCCCGGTCATTGATTTCATTCCCGCCTTTGCCATGCAACGCCTGCGTTTGAATCAAGTCCTCGCCGATGACCTGCACCTTCAGGATCGTGTAGGCACTTATGGATGCACCCTTTTGGCCGATGTCATCGCATGAGTGATACCAAACCTAACCAAAAGTCACTCACAAGTTACTACCGCTGGCATGCGCAGATTTATGACCTCACTCGCTGGGCATTTCTGTTCGGACGGCGAAAGCTAATCCACCGTGCAGCGTCTCAGGTCGTCATGCCGGAACGCATCCTAGAGATTGGTTGCGGCACCGGGAAAAACCTCGTGGAGTTGGCCGAGTGTTTCCCCAAGGCTCAAATCATTGGCTTGGACCTCTCCCAAGACATGCTAGACCGCGCACGCCCGAAGTTGCAGCGCTATGGCTCACGCGTTGGCCTCATGCATCAAGCTTATGAAGCCCCCATTGCCATTGGGGCTAAGTTTGATCTCATCGTCTTCAGTTATTCCCTTTCGATGATCAATCCAGGGTATGACAAGGTATTGGATATCTGCAAACAAGATCTGAGTGACCGTGGAACTGTGGCCATCGTGGATTTTCACGAAAGTCGCTGGGACTGGTTCCGTCGCTGGATGGGCGTGAATCACGTCCGTATGGAAGGCCAAGTCTTAGAGCATCTGCGCACTCGTTTTCAGCCTCTTATTTGCCAAGTCCATCACGGCTATGGAGATCTCTGGCGCTACCTACTCTACATCGGCAGGTAATTCACCAATGATTGACGATACAACAAAGGGTGTGAGAATCTCACACCCTTTGTTGGTCAGATAAATAGTTATCCAGGCAATGACTCAGGCACCCTTT
Source organism: Prosthecobacter sp. (assembly GCA_025869455.1). Lineage (GTDB taxonomy): Bacteria > Verrucomicrobiota > Verrucomicrobiia > Verrucomicrobiales > Verrucomicrobiaceae > Prosthecobacter. Next base: position 503 of record JAOZVT010000103.1, on the reverse strand, counting down.
TTGTCAGCGTCTTTCTTTGGCTCAGGAAGCTGAAACTTCGTGACTCCCGGCATGGCCATCGGAGTCGGCGTAAAGCTATCCGTCCACTTCAGATCATCAGGTGCCAAATCTTGCGTGCAGGCAAGCATCTGATCCCAGGTTAACAACTGACCTGTGTACGCAGCCTCACGGCCCATGATCCCTACCAGCGTGGAGAGCATCATGCGATTGCCATCATTGATGACCTCTCCTTTGCGGATGGAATTGAAGAGCGCTTCATGCTCCAGATCATACATGTTCTTTTCATCACCACGCCAGCGCCAACGCTTTGGTCCATCAATGAAAGGAGCCCCGCCTTTGCCGATGATGAGCACACCTTTTTCACCGCGTACGATGTCCTGATTATGCCCTGTACAGCCTTTGATCTGGCGATTCGCCAGATGGCACATGAGTCCATTGCCCCACTCAAAAGCGGCGTGAAAGTGATCATAGATGTTCCCCCCTTCAGCCGGGATCTGGCGTCC
>JAOZVT010000102.1 GCA_025869455.1 Prosthecobacter sp. | reverse complement strand
CCCTGCGGACGGCCAGTGCCAGTGGCACCTACAATCACGAAGTCGTGATTGCTGAAAATGTGCCGATGGCCCGTATCGACCTGAACCGTTCCAGTGGCAGTAGCAGTGGCACGATCACCATTCCAGCGTTGACGATTCTGGGGACTGACGGCGCGGCTGGTACCTTGCTCCAGATTGAAAACCAAAACAGCTACAACTTTAACGTCAGTGGTAATACCATGATCGGCGGAAGCAGCCCTGTGGGTATTCGTGTTAATACTGGTACGGCGACACTGAACAGTACGCTGACAAGCTTGGCTCCAATTACCAAAACCGGAAATGGAACCTTGCGCATGAATGGTGTGGCCAACGCCTACGCTAAAGGGTTCACCCTCAATCGCGGTGAATGGTACACGGTGAGCAACACGGCTGAGGTGGCCGGATCAGGCAACGTGGTTTCAAATTTTGGCAATATTCGTATGGGCAATACCTCGGCCTCCACGGGGGTTCGCTTCAATTTTCCCAACCAGACATTGACCATCAATGGACAGACAACATTGATCACTCAACGCGTCGGCTCAACGGCTGCTAATATCAGCATTGGTGCCGCTAATAATGGTAACGTTTTGCGCACCAATAACAGCCCTTGGGTGATCTTCCAAGCTGCTAGCTATGGTGATCAGATCAACCTCTATAGCAACGTCGTTATCAATGACGCTCCTTGGCTGCGAATTGACAGTGCCTTTACACTGTTTCGTACTGGCTCGGTCTTGTCGGGTGACGGAAAGCTCAATAAAGCAGGTAACCAACATATGGGCTTTGATAACAATGCTGCGAATACTTATTCCGGTGGTACCGATATCTGGGCGGGTGAGCTTCAGATCCGTCAGGCAAATGCCACTTTGGGGACGGGTGCCGTGAGACTCTATCCTGGCGCAGTCGTGGCTACCCGAGGGGCGGCTAGTTTGGGGACCACGGGGCTGACGCAGATCCTTACCAGCGGCAGTGCTTTCCCGGTGGTTAGCACCCGTGGAACAGCTGCATCAGGTGTTTTTAATGATGCCTTCAATTCCACGACGGCAGCAGCGGCTGCTTCAGCCATCTTGGGGAACGGCAATGGCATCATCGCGATCGGCGGTGGAGGAACACTTTCAATTGATCCAGCCTTAGCTACGCGTGATGGTGGTGTCTTTGCCAACTGGTGGTTAGGTGCCTCAGAAGGCGGTGGTACTTACAGTGCCAACAGCATCGCCCCCTGGGGAACGAGTCTGAATGAGTTCCGTGTTGGTGGTGCACACAATGGCACGACGACTCTCAATCCGGCCACGGGTGGTTCTGACCAGCTCTCAGGAGCGGGAAATCGCCTGATCATTGGCGGTGGCCAAAATGTCATGGGCTACGGCACGGTGACTATCAGTAGTAATGCGAACAATACTTTCGGTGGTGGCACCTTGGTCACCCGCACCCGCGATGTCTCGGGGGCTTTCCGTGGCGCACCGCTCTCCATTCAGGGCGGGCAGACTGGAGCCACAACTTACCGCACACCTCTCGGCACTGGTACCGTGGATGTCTTTGGTGAAATCCGAATTGAAGGCAGCACTGGTACGGCGAGAAATGCAGATTCCGCCAATGCTAACGAGTATGTCTTCCATCCAGGTTCACGCATTCGTTTCGACAATGGTACCGCCTTCTCTACGGTAGGCACGGAAGGTCGCTGGGCTGATAGCACTGGCATGATATTGAATGCTTCCGTGGTCGAAATTTTTGGCGCAGGTTCGAACAATGCTTACAACCAAGAAATCATCGGAGATCTGACCATCAAAGGTGGTTCTGAGGTGGTTCTACGCCGCCGCACCACGAACTGGGCAGAGTTGGATGTGGGTAACATCACCCGCAGTGGCAATGGGACTTTGATGATCACC
>JAOZVT010000101.1 GCA_025869455.1 Prosthecobacter sp. | reverse complement strand
CTTGCTGGAGAGCAGGATTCTGTTGATCGGCTGCACAGGGCTAGTCGATTGAGTCAACTTAATATGACAAGGATTCAACACTCTATTCCGGGTGGAAGTTGGCGGGACTGGCCTGAAGAGATCAGAGCTCTTTGCCATATTCGGGACACCGGTGCGACCTATCCTTCAGTTTATGGGCGGATGAGGTGGGACGAGCCCGCTCCGACTATCACTACACAGTGCTTTGGTTATGGGAATGGGCGATTTGGTCATCCGGAACAAGATCGCGCTATTAGTCTGAGAGAGGCTGCAATGCTCCAGGGTTTCCCTCGGGAGTATAAATTTATCGCGGATGATGAAGCTGTGAGCTTCTCGAAGGTTGGGAGGCTCATCGGGAATGCGGTGCCGGTGACGCTGGCAGAGGTTATTGGAGATGCGCTTATTAGGCACGTGAGGGAATTTAAAGGAAGATGAAGTTATCTTTCCTAGTGCTGCGCGTGGTTGTTTGCAATTATGAGCTGGATGCTGTTACTTCACATCCACAAGCACTGTGAAGCATGCCATGCGAGTGAACTCTGATCTGCCTTTTGATTACCCTTGGCGGGAATTGCCAGAGGTTTGTCGCTGATTTCACTGTAAGGCGAGTCCTGCAGTGCAGGGCTAAGACAAATTCGTAGAGTTGTCGGGTTAACGGAAATTAGATAAACATCAAAAAGTGTGTGTATGTCGGCCCGCAGCAGGAGTCCGTTGCAGACTACATTGCTCGATCGGCCACTGTATGGGCGGATGTGGGCGGCCTCCAGCGCATCAACTACATTGCATCCAGTCATCGAACAGCGCCCCCCGTATGCGTCGAGTAGTGCGTTGCGGAAGGCAGGTTGCCCGCGGCGCCGAACGATAGCTGCCAGCACACGCTGCCTCTCGTCCACCTCGCCTGTTGGGGAGAAACTGCCCGATGCCTCCGCCGTTTTGACCTCCTGCTCCAACAGTCCCCTTGTAGGACCAGAGACCGACGTGAGCGTCTCACTAGAAAGCCCGAGGAGCTTGGCAAGTTTCGGCTCAACCTTTGCACCCACGTTCGATGCTGGAAGAAGCCCGGGCAACCAAGGCTTGCCTGCCTGATCTAGAACATGGGAGATGTTCTGCATGCGGTACTCCCACGCCTTGGACGTGCGTCCGTGTTGGGCCGCCAATTCCCGGTAGACCCTCGCCTTCTCAAGGGCTGATCCATTGGCAAGGCGGGCCTCCATTTGGCGATACGCCTCAACGGCAGCAGCCAATTCGTCTTCAGTCCACCTACTCACAGCCTTCCCCTTTCCGCGACCGCACTTGGCGCCCTGGGGAAAGTATGCCGTAAACGACACAATGAGCCGCTAATGGCTTGGACCAGGAGAGCGTAGCGCTGTCAGCGCAAACCGCAGACTGTTCAGGCCCGTCGGTACGTCTCGTAAGTGGAGTTCAGTTACAAAGCCCTAGTCTGCCGGAAGTAGTAGGCTACTCCAGCGCTGGAGTAGCGGTTGAACGCAAGGCGTCTCACTGGCTTGGCCTATGAAGCCTAGGAAGAGCAACTGTGATGAGGAGTTATCAACCAGCAGAGCGGGCTCACCTCGGCAAGTGAGCTCCAAGTACCTTGCTTCAAAGCGTCCGGCACCGAGGGCTGCATCTTCAGTCACTAGGCTTAGGGCTTCCTCGCGCATGAAGGTAAACTCTGCAGCCGAGACCTTGGGGTAGGTCTTCAGCTCCAGATCGCCTTTGGGCAGGTGGAAGTAGGCGAGCGTTGAACCAATCAGCGCTGTCAAACATAGTACTGCGTACTTCAGAGACCTCATTGGCAGTCCTGCAGATCAGAGGCGAACGGACAATGGGGCCGCGAAGGCAGCCCGCAGCCTAGTACTTGAAGCTCGAGCCTTGGGCGCTACTCCCGCA
>JAOZVT010000100.1 GCA_025869455.1 Prosthecobacter sp. | reverse complement strand
AAAAAATAATTTTGGTAAAAAAACAAAAAACAAAAATTTTGACAAAAAATGTTTTCTAAAGCTACTACATGTCTCGTGGATGACGAGGAATTCAATGATATCTCTCTCCTCTGTGATTTCCCATGTTGGGATGAACTATCCGATGAGATGCGTCGTATGTGTTATACCCACCGAAATGAAACCCTCGACAGTGAGTATGGTCTTACTCTCTATCGTTATGCTTCTGATGAAAAACGAGAGCAGCTTGTGCGTCAGGCACTAGAGCAACTCATCGCTCAGGTGGCCTCGAAGGACGATGTCATGATCTGTGCAACGATCTTGTACAACTACCTTGCCCACAAGGTCCAATGTTTCACCCGAGCTCACGGTGACCTCAATGCTCTGGTTTGGTGCATCGCTGACGAGGCGCGCGCCATTCATCGGATCGTTGACCAACAAATGGCGGTGAACGTGCTCAAGGCGCACTTGACTCATCTGACGGAGATCTTTGACAGATATCTCCTGCGGAGGTGCCATGTTGGTGTGCCGATCCCATGCCGTGCATGTCGGTATGGCCATCCCGATAAGTGCTTCATGCGCAGGTGGAATGTCGTAGACACCAAGCGTCGCATCTCTTTCCTCAAAAGACAGAGGGATGTTGCCAAGCGCACGATGAATAGTGCCAAGGAGGACGAGGAGACCCGAGAGCAATCACGGGATCTCTTCAATGCGTGCTCCGCTGTCATCGAGCATTACGAACGTGTCCTGATGGTCCGTACTCTCATTCTGGGCAACAATCAACGCGTTGTGGTTGCGTACCTCGGCATGTGCAGTGCTAACTGCGAGACCCTCCAAGGAAATACGGTCTGGTTCCCTTGCCCTGACAGGTGTGATGTCAATCTTGAAACCGGGGAGACCCGTCGAAGGTGGTTGTCCCACAACGTCATCCACACGGCGAATGCCAATTACACCATCCCTCGCAGACTCGCCGAGAAGATGGATCCAGATCAATGGAGCGACGAAGACCGCAACACCTACTTTGGCATGGTCATCGATCTCTTCGAGAAGATCTCCGGGCACGACACCACCACCCGTCAAGAGATCATCATCTCGTTGTATCTCCAACTCTTGGGCCACAACAACCACAAGTATCTGATCTTCTGGATCGGCAACGGGAACAATGGCAAGACGATTATCCTTGGTGCATTCCGCAAGATCATGGGACCACTTGCCGAAGCTCTCGACAAGAGTGTCTTCTTTGAAACCAAAGGGACTGTCAGCGCTGCACATGCTGGATACGCCATGCAACTTGTCGACATCCGGAGTGGCACCATCGACGAATTGTCCAACAAAGATGAGATGAAGCTCGATATGGTCAAGCGCATCGTCTCTCCGGACGTCACCGTCTGCCTCCGAGAGGCCGGGGCGCGTCGACAAGGCTCAGCCAAAAACCGTTTCCACATCGAGTGCTCGATCTTGATGTCCTGCAACGATGGGTCCTTCCCCAAGTTCAAGCGCGAACCCGCCATCATGAATCGCTTCCGTGCCATTCGATTCGGGTCACAATTTGTTGCGCGAGAGCTTACCCCGGCAGAAGCGGCGTCCAAACGATTCTATCGGGCTGACAGTCAGCTCAGTCAGCGACTCAATGACCCACAGGTGCAAGCGCAGTTCCTCAACTACATCATCGCCTACGGCATCAAATACTACCGTAGCGCCAAAGCATTGCGAAGAGAGCTTCTCCCTCCCAATCAGGCAACTGAGGCTCTCGCCACCGTCAGGTCATCTCGGCGTCCACTTGAAGCGTCGTTTGGATTGCGAAGAGAGTTGTTGCCTCCCAATGAAGCGATTTCATCTCGGCATCGTTCAAACTGCCGTCGCCCCGAATCCTCATTTGGACTCTCCACTCGACACGAAGAAAGCCCTGCTGGATCGTCA
>JAOZVT010000099.1:12588-19699 GCA_025869455.1 Prosthecobacter sp. | reverse complement strand
CATTTTTCTGAAAAGTACAGCCCGATTTTCGACAATCTTTTTGGAAGTCGGTATAAATGAGCCTGGCTGAGCTTCCATCTTTTATGCAGACTCGAAAAGCGCTGATACCTCGTGTTTTGAAAGATCGCCTGACCCATAGGGCATTTGCCATGGATTGCCATGATCGACCATCCCCCCAATGATGCTTTGAAGGAGCACCCGAAATTGACAGCATTCATCTCTTACAGGTCCACAATCTTCCCCCGGTTCTCAATCACTCCCGAAACCAATGAAGCCTAGCCATTAAACGGGAGGTATCCTGATGATTACCCAGGGCGATTCACCAGTCGCAAAGTTCTGTGTTCCATAAAGTCATGAGGTTGCTGGCACATTATACGATTTAACCAGACAGACTGGCGGAATTCATCGAATCAGGAGAGTCGTCACAGAGGAATACTCTTCTTGGGAAACCTGATCATGAGAAGCCTTTCTGCGGGTACCACGCTTGTGATTCGCTCTGATCCTCTTTGCCTCAGAGCGGCAGCCGAGTCATAGCCCAGCCATTCAAGGCCGGTTAACGCATTCAAGATGAGGCACTGAAAAGGGTGTCGCAGCGCGACACGCGAACAGGACCTTTCCCAAAATTTGACGGCTATATCATGGCTGCGGAGATCTTATAGAATCCCCATCTGCGCCATCCTCTCCCCTGCCCCGACTCTCAATAGAGAGCGCTAATTGGCTGTGGAGTCAGATCCTCCACACCTTTCGGAAACATACGCTTCCTCAGGGTCAAAATTTCTGGCTCAGACTCCGTGACCAGAACCACATGCTCAAAATGAGCACTCGGCTTGCGGTCTTGGGTGATAGCAGTCCAATTGTCAGAGAGAATACGGACTTTTTCAGTTCCCAAATTGATCATCGGCTCAATGGCCAAAGTCATGCCAGCTTTCAATTTAGGCCGTTCGCCCTTGCGTCCATAATTAGGAACCGAGGGTTCTTCGTGAAGCTTTCTACCGACCCCGTGGCCGACAAATTCACGAACCACCGTGTAACCATATTGAATGACATGCTCTTCGACAGAAGCGCAAAGGTCACCCAGCATCCAGCCATCGCGGGCATGATTAGCAGCCACATGCAGGGATTCTTCAGTCGCAGCCAAAAGGTGCAGGGTCTCCTTGGCTACATTCCCCATCGGGACAGTCAGAGCATTGTCACCGATCCAGCCGTTGTACTCAATGCCCACGTCAATCTTCACAATGTCTCCATCCTGAATGACTCGTGGACCACCGATACCATGAACGATCTCCTCGTTCATGGAGATACAAATGTGACCTGGAAATTTGCGGTAACCTAAAAAGGCACTCTTACAACCACGGGACTTCATTTCAGCAGCTGCAAAGCGATCCACTTCACCCGTGGTCATCCCGATCTGAGCGTACTCGGCAGTTTTGAGCAAGATATCCCGAGCCATTTGACAGGCTTCTCGAATACCTTGCCTTTGTGCCCCGTGACGTGTCGGTATCTTGTTGCTGTTGAGTAGTCCCATGATTCCCGATTACATGCCCTTGTTGTAAATCAGCCAAGCCACACCCAGGAGAGTGATCAGAGCAATACCTGCCCAGAGCACCACCACCGTGGTAGGATTAGCCACGTTACCAGACTGCTGCATGCGATCAAAACGACCACGGATACGACCCTTCTTCAGGAAGCCATCATAGTGACTCTGGAGCAAGTGGGTTTCAATCTGACGCATCACGTCCAGCACCACACCCACAAGGATCAGCAAGCTTGTGCCGCCGAAGAATTGAGCCGTATGAGGATTGATCCCTAACAAAGCACTCACCACACCTGGCATGACATACAGACCCGTCAGGAAAATGGCACCCGCAAAAGTCAGGCGACTCATGGTGAAGTCCAGGAAATCTGCCGTTGGCTTACCCGGGCGGATGCCAGGAATATAACCACCGCTCTTTTTAAGATCTTCGGAGATTTGTGTTGGCTGGAACATCGTGGCCACCCAGAAATAACTGAAGAAGAAGATCAATGCTGCAGACAGTGCATAGTAGATCCAACCGGAAGCCACCGCCTGGGAGGCGCGCTGAATCCAACCCACATCAGGGAATAGAGAGGATACAATGGACGAAGGAAAAAGCAGGATGGCCTGAGCAAAGATGATCGGCATCACGCCTGAATAGTTGATCTTCAAAGGCAGATACTGTGTCTGACCACCATAGACCTTACGACCCACCACTCGCTTAGCATACTGGATGACAATTCGTCGTGTGGCTTGAGTCAGTGCAATAACACCCGCAATGACGATGATCATGAAGGCTAATAGTAACACCAGCATCATGGGCTTACCCATATCGTTGCTGCTGACATTGCCCACGTAGGTCTGCCAAACTTGAACCAGCGCACCAGGAAGATCTGAAACAATGTTCACACAGATCAAAAGAGAAACCCCGTTACCAATGCCACGCTCAGTGATCATTTCACCCAGCCACATCATCAACATGGTACCAGCGGTGATGGTGATCACTGTCGTGATGACAAACCAGACGTTGTAGTCTGGGACTAGAGGGCGCTGAAGGCGATCAATCGTTTCCTGCAAGCCACCCAAGAAAATGTTTTGACCTGGATTCTGCAAGGACTTTGCCAGCAAGTAACCTTGGAAAAGGCACAGGGCGATCGTCGCGAGACGGGTGAATTGGGTGATCTTCTGGCGACCACCATCTTCACGCGCCATTTTGCTCAAGGAAGGAACCACCGCCGTAAGCAGCTGCAACATGATGGATGCACTGATGTAAGGCATGATGCCCAAGGCAAAAATGGCACAGTTCTTCAATCCCCCACCACTGAAGACGTTCAACAAAGCGGCCACTTGGGCAGCTCCAGAACCAGCATCGGCGGTGCGATTCTTAATCCACTCGTCCAACACACTCACATCCACACCAGGTAGAGTGATGGAGGCACCGATACGGACGATAACAATCATCGCCAACGTGAAAAGGATGCGTGCGCGAAGATCAGGAACTTTGAAGCTGTTAACGAAAGCAGAAATCATGAATAAGGGGAGTATGAGAAAGCGGGCCTAGCCATCTAACAACCGAGGAGGTTGATCGGTGACTGGCCCGCTGACGGGGTTGAGCTCGATCTTAATTAGGCAGCGATGGTGCCACCGGCCTTCTCAATCTTCTCGCGGGCTGAAGCGCTGACGTTCTTGATTTCGATCGTCAGCTTGCGGGACAGATCGCCAGAACCAAGGATCTTGATAGCGTCGCAGTTGCGGTTGACGATGTTGTTCTCACGCAGAATGGCTTCGTTGATGACAGTGCCATCTTCAAATTCGTTCAGAGCGCTGACGTTGACGACTTCGTAAACATCGCGGAACTGAACATTGCTGAAGCCCTTCTTCGGAAGGCGACGGTGAAGTGGCATCTGACCACCTTCAAAGCCTGGGCGAATGCCAGCACCAGCACGGGCCTTCTGGCCCTTGTGTCCTTTACAGGAAGTCTTGCCGTGACCGGAGCTTTCACCGCAGCCGATACGCTTGCGGCGCTTTTTCGCCCCTGGGCGAGGTTGGACGTCTTGGAGTCTCATAATCTTAAAACAAAAGTTGGGATAATATCGTAACGGTCAAACAACAAATGGTGAAAGCTTTGCCCCTCACGAATCATTTGTTGTTTACCAAAGCATTAGAGAGCCTTCTGCTCTTTGATTTCCTTACCGCGAGCACGGAGAATCTCGTCGCGAGGACGCAGAGCGCTCAGGGCAGCAAGTGTAGCTTTAACGACGTTGGCATGGTTGCTGGAACCCAGCGACTTACCAATCACGTCTTTCACACCAGCGGCTTCGAGCACAGCACGTGCGCCACCACCAGCGATGATACCTGTACCAGGAGTAGCAGGCTTCAGCATGATGCAACCACCGCCGTGTTCACCGATCACTTCATGAGGGATGGTGTTGTTGTTCAGGTGGACGCGATACATGTTCTTGCGGGAAGCTTCAGTAGCCTTCTTGATCGCATCAGCGACTTCGTTAGCCTTACCAAAACCACAGCCGACTTTGCCCTGCTGGTCTCCAGCGACGACAAGTGCAGAAAAGCTGAAACGACGACCGCCTTTCACGACCTTGGCGCATCGGTTGATGTGCACGACTTTTTCGATGGAGTCCGGGCGGGAATCACCAGAGGATTCGCCAGCTGCGGGACTGAGTGTAGGTGCTGCCATAAATGGATTCGTCGGGATTAGAATTTCAGACCCTGTTCGCGGGCGGCGTCGGCAAGTGCTTTCACTTTGCCGTGGTAGGTGAAGCCACCGCGATCAAATACCACAGACGTGATATTGGCGGCAATGGCACGTTCAGCGACGGTCTGACCGACCTTAGCTGCCGTTGCGCTGTTGGCGCGGCTTTCGCCGAAGCCTTTTTCCTTCGTGGAAGCAGACACGATGGTCTTGCCTGCCACGTCGTCAATAAGCTGAGCATACACGTTGCTGTTTGAGAAATAAACAGCCAGACGTGGACGCTGAGGAGTGCCACTGAGGGACTTGCGGATGCGCGCGTGGATACGCGAGCGGGTGAGTTTGCGGTTCTTCGCTGCCATGATGACTTTCCTCCTATTACTTCACGCTCTTGCCTGCCTTACGGCGGATTTGCTCGCCTGCATAACGAACCCCCTTGGCCTTATAAGGCTCTGGCGGGTAATAGGCGCGGATATCAGCGGCGAGCTGCCCGACGACCTGCTTATCAATTCCTTCAATCGCGATCTTTGTGTTATCTGCGACGGTGACTTTCACACCAGCAGGGATCGGATGAAGACGTGGGTGAGATTGGCCTAAGTTAAGGTCAATCACATCACCTTTAACCGCTGCGCGGAAACCGACGCCGTGGATTTCAAGGTTGCGTGTGTAGCCTTTGCTCACACCTTCCACCATGTTGCTGATGAGACGCTGTGACGTACCATGCATAGCACGGACGCGGCGGTCTTCACTGGAACGGGTGATCGAAAGCTCTTTGCCTTCGTTGGTCACAGAAACGCCTTCAGGAAGGGTCCAGGTGAGTTTGCCCTTAGGTCCTTCGACCAGAACGCTACGATCAGCGCCGATCTTCACGGAGACCTTGTCAGGGAGAGAAATGGGTTGTTTACCGACTCGTGACATATGATGATCCTCGTGTTACCAAATTTGTGCCAAAAGTTCGCCGCCCACTTTGGCTTTTTTCGCGCGGGCACCAGTCATGATGCCGCGGGAGGTGGACAGGATGGAGATGCCAAGGCCACCGAGAACGCGAGGGATCTCATCGGAGCCAACATATTTACGCAGACCTGGCTTGCTGATGCGAGTCAGGTTACGGATCACAGGGGATTTCCCCTGATACTTAAGCTTCAGCTTCAAACGAGGAAAGGCTTCCGTCGTGTCCACTTCGTAGCTCCAGATGTAGCCTTCTTCCTGCAGAATGCGGGAAAGCTCAGCCTTCATCTTGGAAAAAGGGATGTACACTTCCTGCAGCCCGGCGGTAGCGCCGTTGCGGATACGTGTCAGAAAATCAGAAATCGGGTCAGTCATGGGTCGCGATTGGTCAGCGTGTTATGATTAGGCAGCGGCTTCGGCGGACTCACCGGCTTTGGCTTGAGTTGGTTTGCCACGGAATGGCATGCCGAGAGCGCGAAGCAATTCACGCGCATGATCATCATTGTTAGTGGATGTCACAAAAGTGATGTCGAAACCCAGAGTGCGCTTGATTTTATCCAGCTCGATTTCAGGGAAGATTGACTGGTCGCTGATACCCAGCGTGTAGTTACCACGGCCATCAAACGCCTTTGGAGCTACACCGCGAAAGTCACGAATACGTGGAATAGCGGTCTTAACCAGACGCATCAAGAAGTCATACATGCGGGTACCACGAAGGGTGACTTTCACACCAACAGGCTCTCCTTCACGAAGCTTAAAGTTAGCGATGGCCTTCTTGGAAAGAGTCACCACTGGCTTTTGACCTGTGATCAATGTGACTTCATTCACGGCATCTTCAACAGCCTGCTTGCGCTCTCCTTGGGAGCCGACGGAGCAGTTGATGACGATCTTCTCAAGCTTTGGGACTTGATGTACGTTTCCGAGCTCAAGCTGAGTTTTCAGCGAGGTGCGGAGGGTTTCTTTATAGAGCTGTTGCAGCTGGGGTTCCATGGATCAGATTTGGCTGTGCTTCCTTTCCTCTGGAGGCCACGCGAAGACGAGGCAGGGAGCAGAGGGGGTGAGCATATTGGACTACTACTTCTTCTTCGCAACTTTCTTCTTCGTCGATTTTGCTTTTGTTTCAGCAAGCTTGACGTTGGAGATATGAATCGGGCCTTCTTGCTCGATGATACCACCGTTTGGACGCTCCTGGGTTGGCTTGACCGCTTTTTTGATCATGCGCACACCTTCAACAAGGACGCGGTTCTTGGTGGTCTGCACCTCGATGATGGTACCTTGAGCACCTTTGTGGGCTCCGGAGGTGACGACAACAGTGTCGCCTTTTTTGACGTGGGTCTTGATCTGGCTCATAGCACTTCGGGGGCAAGGGAGACGATCTTCATGAAATTCTTGTCGCGCAGCTCACGAGCCACTGGACCGAAGATACGGGTTCCTTTTGGATTGTTGTCTTTATCTATGATGACGATCGCATTCCGGTCGAACCGAAGAATGGAACCATCATTGCGACGGATTGGGTGAGCGGTACGGACGACCACAGCGCGGACGACTTCGCCCTTTTTCACGCTAGCAGTCGGGGTAGATTCACGAACGTGAGCAGTGATGATATCACCGACGTAAGCGAAGCGGGTATTCTTCTTGCCGAGCACGCCGATCATTTTGGCGACTCGGGCTCCGGTGTTATCGGCCACCGGAATTGACGACTCCATTTGCAACATAACTTTTCTTCCTCAGATGAATGGGTTGAACTGTCTCGTTCTGGTTAGTGCTTCTGCACTTCCACCAGGTTCCAGCGCTTGAGCTTGCTCAGTGGGCGGCACTCAGCGATGAGTACTTTGTCACCCACTTTTGCCTGCTCACTTTCATCATGCGCATAGAACTTGGAAGTCTTGCGAATGATCTTCTTGAAACGTGGGTGTGGCACGCGGCGCTCCACCTCGACCACG
>JAOZVT010000099.1:0-12578 GCA_025869455.1 Prosthecobacter sp. | reverse complement strand
CCACGATGGTCTTGTTCATCTTATCGGACACCACCACGCCGACACGTTCCTTGCGAACGGGGGCCTTGATGGGTTGCGCTTCTGCGGTTGTAGCCTCACTCATGATTTGGGAAAAGGGTCAAAGGATTGCGATAAGGCTTACGCAGCCTTGCTAGCGGCAATACCACGTTCGGTAACGATGGTTTCAATGCGGGCCACTTCGCGACGCAGCACCTGCAGGCGAGATGGATTTTCAAGCTGGCCACTCTGCTGCTGCACACGCAGATTCAGCATTTCCTGGCGCAACTCACGACGACGAGCGTTCAGCTCATCGACAGAAAGTTCACGGAGTTCTTTGGTCTTCATGATGGGTCAGGTGCGAGGAATTAGATGGAGGCAGCGCGGGACACAAAACGTGTGCGCAGACCGAGTTTGTTTGCTGCCAAGCGGCTGGCTTCACGGGCTGTGGCCTCGTTCACGCCGGAGATTTCAAAAAGCATGTGACCTGGCAGGACCACAGCCACCCAGAATTCTGGAGAGCCTTTACCTTTACCCATTCGGGTTTCAGGTGGACGGGCAGTCACAGGTTTGTGAGGGAAGATACGAATGAAGACCTTACCCTTACGCTTGAGGAAGCGGTTGATCGCCACGCGGCAGGCTTCGATCTGGTTGTTTTTGATCCAGCCACGATCCAGGGTCTGCAAACCGAACTCACCGAAGTCAAGTTTGTTACCACGGGATGCAGTGCCTGAGCGGCTACCGCGCTGGGTCTTGCGATGTTTTACACGACTGGGAAGAAGGGCCATAAGTCAACTCCTGTTGGAATCCTAGAAAGGGGGGTTACTTTAAATTATTGTGCTGCGGCAGGTGCTGCTTCAGGCTGGGCCTGAGGAGCTTGCTGTTGTTGGAAATGACGAGGAGGGCCGGAGCGCTCGCCACCACGACGGCCGATGCCACCGGCACCACCACCACCGCCATTGCGGTCACCACCACGATCACCACGCTCACGGCGGCGGTCATTACGAGGTGTGGTATTCTCAGGAGCATTGCCACGGTTCATCCAGACTTTAACGCCGATGATGCCATAAACAGTGCGTGCTTCTGTGAAGCCATAATCAATCGGGATACGCAGTGTCTGAAGAGGCACTTTACCCTGACGATACTGCTCAGCACGTGCAATGTCAGCACCACCGAGACGACCTGCAACGCGGATACGAATTCCTTCGCCACCCATGTCCATAGCGGTCTGAACAGCACGCTTCATGGCGCGGCGGAAAGAAATACGACGCTCAAGCTGAACAGCCACGCTTTCAGCGATCAGCTGCGCATCCAATTCAGGCTGCTTGATTTCGTAGATGTCGATCTTCACCTGCTTGCCACCGCACATTTCGGAGACTTTCTGGCTCATCACTTCGATCTCCTGGCCCTTACGGCCGATCACCAAACCCGGACGGGCGGTGTGGAGGGTCACGCGGACCTGGTTCCAGGCACGCTCAATGATGATCTTCGACAAGGCTGCCTGCATGAGCTTTTCCTTGAGGTACTTGCGGATCGCAAGATCGCTATGCAATGCATCGGCGTACTCTTTTTCAGGAGCATACCACTTGGAGCGCCAGTCTTTGGTGACTCCGAGGCGGAAGCCGATTGGATTAACTTTCTGTCCCATAAATCAGTGTGTGGTGGCTGAGTGATTATTCGGCGGCGACTTTGGCCTTAGCTTTTTTGGCAGGCTTTGCAGCCTTCGCCTCTTCTTCCTTCGCGCCGAGCACGACGGTGATGTGAGTCATGCGCTTCTTGATGGCAGAAGCTGAACCGCGAGCACGAGGAGTGATACGCTTCAGAGCTGGACCAGGAGTGGCGACAGCACTGCGAACGACGAGTTCCTCGGCATCCAGTTCATGATTGTTTTCTGCGTTGGCGACTGCCGAACGAAGGACTTTGCCCACTAGGAACGCTGCCTTCTTCGGAGTGAAGTCGAGAACGCTGAGAGCTTGTGACACCGGCATACCGGTGATTGCCCGTGTAACTTGACGCGCCTTCTGCGATGAGATACGGGCGTATTTATAGATTGAACGCACTTCCATAACCTTAGAATGATCTGTTGATATCCACTTTGCCTCTGTCTCCGACCTTCACCGGATCAGCTGCGTTTGCTAACTCCTGAACCACTGCACCGCTAACCGAGCTGCGCACTTCAGTGACGAGGATTTTTGCGATGGGTTTGTCCTCGCGATAAATTTCAAATGGCATCCCTGGCTTCACGCCATCACGGGATCCGACTGATAGAACGGCGATCCCAAGATCAGCCTTCAAACTGACGACTCTAGCGTCTTGTAAATTGGTTGTCTCACTGGCCACATCCGCCTGGGGGGCTGCTGCGGCACTGAGCACTTCCTCAGCTTTAGCCAGGGCCTTAGAAAGGCGGTCATTGGCTCCAGCTTCTGGATTTGGAATGGTCTGAACCATTTGAAGAGACGCTTCTGCGAGTTCCATCAAACTGTCAGCCAAAAGCTGGCGTGAGGTTTCAGAGATCCGGAGATCACTGAGGGAGGAAAGCAGGCGCTCCTGCGTTTGCTCCGTTGAGTTTTCGAGAGCGGCGATCCCTAATCCCTCTAAGAGGCCACGAAGGCGCTCATAGCGGTCTTTGAGTTCACCTGCTTCCTGATTTGCTGCCGCAGCACTCTGCGCCAGCGCATCATTTTTATCTTTCGCCGCAGCCAGTTGGGACTCAAGGGTTTGAATCTTCGTGGCTGCAACTTGCAGTGTCATATTCAGCTCTTGTAACTCAAATGAGTTCTGTGCCTGCGCACCACCTAGCATGGCCACTGCTGCAAAGAGCAGCGAAGCGCGCTGGGTGAAACGTTGATGCAGGCAAGAAATCATGTGAGTAACTAGAGTGACAATGAGTAGCTTGGGATTACTTAGCAGCCTTAACGGTGTGAGCACCGTGGCCTTTGAACAGACGTGTCAGAGCAAATTCCCCGAGACGGTGTCCCACCATGTTTTCCGTGGCATACACGCTCACGAAGTCTTTGCCATTGTGCACCAGGAAGGTGTGACCAACAAGGTCAGGCGTGATCATCGAGCTGCGTGCCCAGGTCTTGATTGGGCGCTTTTGACCAGCGTCGTTGAGCTTGTCCACTTTGTCGAGCAGGGCTTGCTGGACAAAAGGTCCTTTTTTGAGTGAGCGTGCCATAGGGCTATTGAATCAGGATTCGGAAAACAGGTTACTTCTTGGCGTGACGGGTCTGAACAATAAGTTTGTTCGTCGCCTTCTTCTTATTGCGGGTCTTCTCGCCCTTCGCATGGCCCCAAGGGCTGAGAAGGTGCTGACGACCACCACCGGATTTGGAACGACCTTCACCACCACCGTTCGGGTGATCGATTGGGTTCATACACATACCACGGACGGTTGGGCGGGTGCCCTGCCAGCGTGTGCGGCCAGCTTTACCGGAAACCACGTTCATGTGCTCCACGTTGCCCACTTGGCCAATCGTAGCATAACATTCAGCGTGAATCTTGCGGATTTCACCAGAAGGCATGCGCACCAGGGCGTATTCACCTTCACGGTTAGAGAGGATAGCAGCCTGGCCAGCAGCACGGGCGGCTACACCACCACGACCTTGGGTCAGTTCCACATTGTGGATCGAAGTTCCCAGAGGGATCTTGCGCAGAGGAAGGGCATTGCCCACTTCTGGTGCAGCTTTTTCTCCGGCCATCACACTCGCACCCACTAGGAGGGCGTTAGGAGCCAGGATGTAAGCACGCTGACCGTCTTTGTATTCCACAAGGGCGATACGGGCGGAACGGTTTGGATCGTATTCGATTGCAATCACTTTAGCAGCTTCGTCACGGCGGACACGCTTGAAATCAATCAGGCGATAGCGGCGCTCATGACCACCACCGATGTGACGGCAGGTGATGCGACCAGTGTTGTTGCGACCACCGGACTTGCGGAGAGCAACGGTAAGGCTGCGCTGGGGGCTGTCTTTAGTGACCTCGTCAAAGGAGTTCCACTCCTTGTAGCGATTGGACGGTGTATTGGGCTTGAAAGTTTTCAGCGCCATGGCTCTTCGTCTTTCTGTTTAAAGGGTTACCGAAATTGAGAATTACACGAGGTCGAGACGCTCGCCGTCTTTCAGACGCACGATGGCCTTTTTCCAGTGGTTGGTGCGGCCATAATCAGCACGACGTTCGCGACGGGCTTTGCCTGCATAGTTGGCGGTGCGGACTGCTTCGACTTTCTTGCCAAAGTGTTTTTCGACTGCCTGCTTGATCTCCAGCTTGTTAGCCTTTGGATGGACGACGAACACATATTCATTGTTCGTTTCGCCAAGCATCGTGGCTTTTTCTGTGAGACGAATCGTTTGAATAATCGATTGCGGATCTTTCATACTAGATAGCAGTCCTCCGGGCAAGGATTGGAAGGGCGTCAGCGATCACGAGAACCTGCGGATAAAGCAGCAGATGTTCTGCATTGACCTCTTCAGCAGAGATAAGCTGGACGTTCTGCACGTTGCGTGCGGAGCGGAAGGTCAGTTCGTCGAACGAGCCGACGATCAGAGTCTTCTTGGCGGTAGAGAGAGCTTCAACAGCACTCACGAAACTTTTGGTTTTGCCATCGGTGGAGAAGGCTGGGATGGTGGAGATAGCTCCATCGGAGATCCGAGCAGTCAGAGCGGTGCGGAAGGCAAGCTTTCTGACATTCTTCGTGGTCTTCTTAGACCAGTCGCGAGTCTTCGGGCCGAAGACCACGCCACCACCGGACCAAATTGGGGAGCGCTTGCTACCCATACGGGCGTTGCCGGTACCCTTCTGGTTCCAGAGTTTCGAGCCGGAGCCGGAAACTTCTGCACGAGACTTGGTGTGGGCGTTACCCTGGCGGCGATTAGCGCGGTAGGCGACGAGGACGTCGTTGAGTGCCTGCTTGCCATGGTGACCCTCAACGAGGTTCAAGCTGGCCTGCTTGGCGCTTTCAGTGGAAAGGACGGTTGCTGACATGATTCAATTCCTCCGGGGTTACTTGACTGGAGCAGGCTTCTTCTTGGCCGGGCGCACCACGACGATGCTGCCTTTGTTGCCAGGGATGGCTCCGCTGATGAGAAGCACGCCATCTTCAGGGCGGCTCTGGATAACTTTCAAATTCTGGGTGGTCACACGATCCACACCGTCATGACCTGGCATCTTTTGGTTTTTCCAAACCAGACCTGGGGTCAAGCGGCAACCAATGGAACCTGGACGGCGATGCATCATGGAACCGTGAGTCTGTGGCTGACCGGCGAAGTTCCAGCGTTTCACAACGCCCTGGAAACCTTTACCCTTGGTCGTCCCAATCACGTCCACCCACTGACCTGCACTGAAGAGACTTGCGTCAATCGTTGCATCTGCAGCTGGCAGTTGATCATCAGAGGTCACACGGAACTCTTTCACGATGCGCTTTGCGCTAACACCGTATTTCTTAAAGTGGCCAAGCTGTGGCTTGGTCAAGCGGCTTTCCTTCTGGTCTTCGTAACCAAGTTGGACTGCGCTGTAGCCATCCTTACCGGAGGCTTGTTTAACCTGGATCAAAGCGTTTCCGCTCACGTCCACGACGGTGACGGCGATGGCTTCGCCTTTGTCCGTATAGACTTTCGTCATACCGACTTTTTTGCCAATCAATCCTAAAGACATAGTGAGATTCCTCCTGTGGGCTCGTTCGAAGGGTTAAACTAGATTTTGATCGTGATGTCCACGCCGGAAGGGAGATTGAGCTTCTTCAGCTCATCCACGGTGCGGGAGGTTGGATCCACGATGTCAAGCAGACGCTTGTGAGTGCGGATTTCGAACTGGTCCATGGACTTCTTATCCACGTGCGGGGAACGGTTCACGGTGAACTTCTCGATACGGGTCGGAAGTGGGATTGGGCCAGCCACTTTGGCGCCCGTGCGCTTCGCGGTTTCGACGATGTCTGCGGTGCTCTTATCAAGCACGCGGTAGTCGTAGGCGCGGAGGCGGATTCTGATTCTCTGATTGCTCATGACGTGTGTCCGTGAAGGGTTATCTTTAAAAGGGCTTAGTTCTTAGAACCGCCGCGCTGCTCGACGATCTGCTCAACGATCTGGTGTGGCACCTGCTCAAAGTGAGAAGGCTGCATCGAGTAGCTTGCACGACCCGAGGAAAGGGTGCGGATAGCCGTCGAATAACCGAACATTTCAGCCAGAGGAACTTCAGCACGCAAGATGGCAGTTGTGCCGCGTGTGTCGATGCCCTGGATCTTACCACGGCGACGGTTAAGGTCACCCATGATGTCACCCTGATAATCTTCTGGCGTGCTGGCTTCCACGGCCATGATCGGCTCAAGGAGGATGCACTTAGCTTTCTTCAAGGCGTCCTTCACAGCGAAGATACCAGCCATTTTGAAAGCATTTTCGTTGGAGTCAACGTCGTGACTTGAACCGTCCAGCAGGTCAATGTGCATGTCAATCACCGGGTAACCAGCGATGATGCCGTTGAGCGTTGCTTCCAAACAACCCGCTTTAGCAGGGTTGATGAATTCTTTCGGGATCGTGCCACCAACAACCTTGTTTTCAATCGTGATGCCCTTGCCTTTTTCACCAGGGTACACCTTGATAATCACGTGGCCATACTGACCGCGACCACCGGACTGCTTAACCAACTTACCTTCACCGTCAGCTTCGACTGTGAGTGTCTCACGGTAAGCGATCTGTGGTTTACCAGTGTTGGTTTCCACTTTGTGCTCACGCTTCAAGCGGTCGCATAGAATTTCAAGGTGAAGCTCACCCATGCCGGCGATGATGGTCTGGCCGGTTTCCTCATCCGTCTTAACGAAGAAGGTTGGATCTTCTTCAGACAGGCGCTGGAGAGCATTGCCCATCTTCTCTTGGTCACCCTTAGTCTTCGGCTCAACAGCCATCGAGATAACAGGTTCAGGAAAGGTTGGAGGCTCAAGCAGAACGTCCAGGCTTTCATCACAGAATGTATCACCTGTGCGGACATCCTTCAGACCCACGAGGGCTGCGATATCACCGGAATAACAAACGTCGATGTCCTTATGAACGCTGGCTTGAATCTGAATCAAGCGGCCAACACGCTCAGACTTGCGAGTGCGTGGGTTGTAAATGGTGTCACCTTTACGGACGCAACCGGAATAAACGCGGAAGAAAACAAGACGACCAAACTTATCAGACCAGAGCTTGAAGCCCAGGGCGATGAACTTACCAGCGTCATCTGGGATAGCTTCGATTTCGTTCTCAGGCTCATCAATCACGTGGCCTTTCTGAGGCTCAATGTCGAGAGGACCAGGAAGATAATCAATAACGGAGTCAATCAGATACTGAACGCCCTTATTCTTGAAAGCTGAACCACCCGCCATTGGGATGATCTTGTTAGCGATAACGCAGCGACGAAGACCCTCTTTAAGCTGCTTGATGGAGATCGGCTGCTCTTCGAGGAACATCATTCCAATCTCTTCATCATGACTGCAAACCTGATCAAGAAGACCCTCATAGGCCTCTTTAGCCTTGGCTACTTCTGCGCCTTCAAGCTCGCGCACTTTGTAGGTCGATCCAAAACGGTCATCATCGTTATAAATGATGGCTTTCTGGTTCACTACATCAATCTGACCGATGAGGTTGTCTTCGGCACCGATTGGAATCAGGATCGGCCAAGCATTGGCACCCAGCTTTTCACGGACATCTTTGACCACATTGTCAAAGTTAGCACCCGTGCGGTCCATCTTATTAACGAAGGCAATACGCGGGACGCTGTATTTTTCAGCCTGGCGATAAACGGTTTCAGACTGAGGCTGAACACCGGCCACACCACAAAGGACGAAAATCGCACCATCAAGAACACGAAGGGAACGTTCCACTTCAGCGGTGAAGTCCACGTGTCCTGGGGTATCAATGATGTTAACCCGGATGTCTTCTTCTTCACGCATCTTATAGATGCCAGCTTCTTTGAGCTGCTTCCAGCGAGCTGTCACAGCCGCAGAAGTAATCGTGATGCCACGCTCTTTTTCCTGCTCCATCCAGTCAGTGGTAGCAGCGCCGTCATGCACTTCACCAATGCGGTGAATCATGCCCGTGTAGAACAGAATACGCTCAGTCAGCGTGGTCTTACCCGCGTCAATGTGAGCACAGATCCCGATGTTACGGGTACGCTCCAGAGGATATTCGCGGTTGGGGGAGTTAGGATTCGACATGTGACAAAAAAATGTGGTGTGAGCGAAGCGGCGTGATGTGAAAAAAGCGCTATTAGAAGCGGAAGTGAGCGAACGCGCGGTTAGCCTGAGCCTGCTTATGAACGTCGTCACGCTTGCGGACAGCGGAACCCTGACCCGTCGAAGCTTCCTTCAACTCATTAGCAAGGGCGCGGTGCATTGGAACACCTTTACGACCACGTGCATAACCGACGATCCAGCGCATGGCCAGAGACTCAGAGCGAGCCGTATTCACTTCCAGAGGCACCTGGTAAGTAGCACCACCCACACGGCGAGCTTTCACTTCAACCTTAGGCTTAGCATTATCAATGGCGCGATTGAAGAGATCAAGCGGGTCAATGGAATCAGTCTTGTCATTCAACTGCTCGATAGCAGCATAAACGATGCGCTCAGCAAGGGACTTCTTGCCGCTCTGCATGACACGGGCAATCAAGTGAGCCACAAGTTCGCTATCATAGCGGGAGTCTTTGTGAACCGGCTTGTCGTAAACTCTTTTTCTGCGGGCCATATCGGTAAAGGGATCGTGGTGGACTTAACGGGTGTTTAATTCAACAAAGGCTTATTTCTTGCCTTTAGCAGGAGCGGCTGCAGCAGCACCCTTCTTCGGACGCTTAGCACCATACTTGGAACGGCCACGGCGACGCTTATCCACACCCAAGCAGTCAAGGGTACCGCGGACGATGTGATAACGCACACCTGGCAAATCCTTCACACGACCGCCACGGACCAGCACGATGCTGTGTTCCTGGAGGTTGTGACCTTCACCGCCAATGTAAGCGATGACTTCGAAACCGTTCGTCAGACGAACTTTGGCAACTTTACGCAAAGCCGAGTTAGGCTTCTTCGGCGTGCGGGTCATCACCTGAAGGCAAACACCGCGACGCTGCGGACAGCTCTCAAGCGCAGGCGACTTCGACTTCACCGCTTTATCTTTGCGGCCGTGTCTGACGAGTTGATTGATGGTGGGCATGGTCTAAAAAGTTTTCCGTTCCGTGTTGGCCTTATCGGGCATGGAATCAGAAGAAGACAGTGCCACCACCCTCGAGAGGGTTTAGCACAGTGTTTTTCCGGTTCACTGCTCCGATAGCAAGGACTCACTCTCGTGAGTCATTAGCCGGCACTCATAAGAGCGCTTGGGCCGGGGAGCGGGCACCTTGGCGGCGTTCCTTCTTTGTGCAAGATGTTTTTTGCTTCTTTGTGAAGTTTTTCACAATCTTTTTGTTAACATTCCCGAAGCATTTGCCAACACAAGCACTTCTTGGACGCTGGAATATGCTGGTACAATCATCAGTTATACTTACTTTCGCATCGTTAGTTAGACGCACGGTAACAGGCCTCAAATATTTGGGGGGATTCTACCAGCCGCCAGTATTCTCCCCTGCCCCAGCATCCCAGGACAACATTTCCGGCACAGTCATTTTTCCACTTATTCGGCAGCTGCACTCAATGCTGCATGACGTCGTAGCGCACCCACGCTTTTCAGCTTCAATTTCTCTTTAATACGATGGCAATGGGTCTCCACTGTTTTTACGCTCACCCCCAGCTCCTGCGCCATTTCTCGCGTGCTGAGCCCACTGCCAAGCAGCCGCAACACCTCACGCTCCCGGTTGGATAAGCCTGACTCCAAGTTGCCGCGCAGTTCCATGTCACCACAAGCCAGCGTGTTCAGCATCATATGCTCTACCCGTGGTCCGATGTGCCGCTCTCCACGCACTGCCCTTTCCAGCGCCACCACTAGGGAAGATAGTGGGTCACGCCTTGTCACATAGGCACTAGCCCCTGCCTGAAAAGCCCGCTGCACCGTCAGCACATCCTCCAGCGCTGTGAAGACCACCACCCGCGCCCCCACGTGCCAGCGATGCAGTTCCTTGATAAAAGTAAACCCGTCCCCCATCGCCAAATCCACCAGCACTAGGTCAGGCTCTCCCTGCTCACACCAGCGCCGGGCATCACTGAGCGAATCCACATCCCCGCACACACATAGCGACGGCTTTTCCTTGATCACCTGTATCAGTCCAAGACGGGACGCAGGCTCCGCATCCACGATAAGAACACGTATTTTCCCAGGATTTGCCATACGAAGATCGATTTCTCCTCATGTAATGGAATACCTGACAGAAATACAAGTAAATTTTTACGCAATATCACACGATCCTGTAAGGCTCACACCCGCCTAACTCCCCCACAGGATTTGACATACCGCCCCCGCTTGCGTGCATTTTGCGATGTTGTTGGATGCGTGCATGTCACGCCTCGTCGAACCTCCGATTAAGAAAAAAATAAGCGCCTACGAAAACACTGGGGCCGCCATGACAGGTTCAGCAGCTAGGGAAACTTGGCGTGAACAGGGAGAGCGCGTAGCTAAATATATCCCTGCAGATGTTTTGGCACTCTACACAGCAGCTATCAACTTGATCTCTACCCAGGAGGGGCCAGACCATCTTCACCTCCGCCTATGGCTTGGTGGGATCGTCTTTTTAACCTGTCTCATATGCACCCCCATCTGGATCGGCGGTTATACCAAGAACGTCAAAGTAGCCAAAGTAAACCAGATCATAAGCACCCTGGCCTTTGCGCTTTGGGCTTATGCCTTCCCTTTGGGGCCATTCTTCGATCTTGGCTGGCATAACAGCGTCATTGCGGGGCTCTTGACGCTGTTTTTTGCCTTCTTCGCCATGCGCATTTACCCTAGCGAGTCTCCGCCACCCGCTCCTGACCCGGATCTAAATCCAAACGACGATACAAAGTCATGAGGGGCTTAATCTCTTTCGCTCAGGAGAATCCTAACCTCCAGCGGCTAGTCGCACGGGTTACCGAATTCGAACAGACTCATGGAGTCGTTTTAGACTATGATCCGCTGTGGCTGAAACTATGGCATCTCCTGCACCGCAAAGGAGAGGCTGCCGTGAACTACTGGCTCACCCGGAATTACCGACACCCAGATCTTTACAGCCCCGAACACTGGCTTGATGATCTCCATTTATCTAACCTTTGGGATTGGAGCGAGGAAGAAGAAATCATCTCTCCTCCGCCTGATCCAACTTGGGCACCTCCCCACTGGAAAGACTGGTGTTATGGATGTGGTTATGACCCGAGTCCAGTGATCGTCAAAGTCGCCACCAACGAGCTGGTGGACCATCAAGAATTGCTTGGCAGAGAGACAGAAGGATTGCGCGTGGTTCAGAGCGTGCGTCAGCCAGCTTACCTGCAAATGCCCAAGAAATTTCATCGCCCGCTTCAGGGGGGTATCAGCATCGGGCATGGAGGTACGGAGTCAGGGACTTTAGGAGGGATCGTCACGGATCAGCATCAAAACTACTGGGGGGTTACCTGTGCCCATGTCTTCAAGGCAGGCAGCAAGATTGATCAACCCGCCCAGGCAGACAGCCGCCTCAGGGCCAAAGCCATCGGAACCAATGTCCATCTCTCTCCGCTAACGCCATCTGCCCATACGACGCTCTGCAATCCTTACCATTCAAATTCAAAAATGAATAGCTTGGATGCAGCCTTAGTGGAGATCGACCCCGCCGTTCATTCCCTCAAAAGCATGCTCAATGTGGGACGGCTCCGTAATATCATGCCCATGTCAGTCATCAATCCCGGAGACATGATGGATGTCGCAGGTAAGGAATGCGGAAACCGGGTCTTACGTGTTGGTGGCTTGGCACTGACCTACCGTTTTTTTGACAATCAAGGCACCGCCTACTGCTTCAAGGATGTCTTTGAACTGCGCTGGCCCAGAAACCTGCGTTTGCTGATGGGACGCCCCATCAAACCAGGAGATTCCGGAGCCTGGGCCATCAGTTCCAGTACGGCGGACTGGGCAGGCATGGTCCTGGCAGGTGACCGCCTGTGCGGCTACGCCATGTTCGCTGAAAACGTGGCCCATTGGGCAAGCCAGACTCACGGACTCCACCTAGCGGTGGCCTAAAAACCCGAGCCAAATTCATTAACCCACCCCATCAAGACATGAGTAATATCTCCCCTTCAGTGATTGCGGCCACGACCTCCCGGATTCAGGGGAAAATGGCCAAATACCGGCAGATGCGTGAAATGCGCCCGGCTCAATTCCTGAGCAAAGATCCCCAGAGACTGGCCATGCGTGCCCGCTACGCAGCCCCTCAAGGAGTGCCCCCATCGCGCTTGGATCTCGAAAGAATTTTGGGAAACAATGACCTGCTTGATATCAATTACTTTGAACGGGGGTTAAAGGTCGCACGTTCCGTTGGTAGGATCATTTTTCTGGGGCCTGGGGGACAGGCGCGCGGGTATGCCACCGGATTCATGGTTTCCCCCAGACTCCTGCTAACCAATCATCATGTCTTCGGTCAAAAAGCTGATGCCTTGGGCGCAGAAATCGAGTTTGACTATCAGTTAG
>JAOZVT010000098.1 GCA_025869455.1 Prosthecobacter sp. | reverse complement strand
CACCTCCATCGAATGTGGCGACGATGGATTCAGCGCCCACGAAACGGCTGAATGCCATATCAATGGCTTCACCAGCATCGGCAATTCCACAGGAATGTGCGACATCGGCTCCAGCGAAACGCATTATAAAAATGTCTTCATCAGCGGCTGCACAGGCCATGAGATATTCTTCATCGGAGACGCCCCTCACAGCCTGAAAAACGTACTCGTAGAGAGCAGCGCCCATAGCGTGTTCACCGTCAGTCAAGGAGCCTACGCAGACCCAAACAAACCTTGTCAAGTAACCGCCAAAAATGTCTTCATCAGCCGTCCGCCGAACCTACCCGGCGAAGTGCGCGTGAATCAAAACTGCATCCTAGAAGCGACCAACTGCACCTTCAATGGGCTTAACATCACCATCGTCCCCAGCGGCTCACTCAACCTAACCAATAGTTTCGTGACAGGCACTGACCCGAAACCGAATGTCGTCATCTTTGCCCAGGCAACGTGGAAAGGGCAAAGCAATCACTACAACGTAAAAAGTCTGCGCGTAGATCAAACCTTTTTCGCTCCCGAAACCTTCACCGATTTCCAAACCCTCACAGCCAGCGAACTCCACTCTCTGTGGGCCAGCAACGTCCCACCTGCCCAGGGCATCGGCGCTGACGAATCCGAGCTAGAAAAGCTCAGGCACTAATCGCCAAGCCCGCATTTTCCCCGCTCACGGCTGGAGCAGGAAGAACCCGTGAAACGGAGTCAGTAACTCTTCTTGACTCACGTCCATTGGGGAAGCATCCGCTTCACGTATCCACACAGCCCCAGACTCAGTCTGGCGTAGATAGAGACTCTCGTAACCTGTCACCGCAGGGTCAGCATCGGCTTTCCAGAGTCTCAGTCTTGCTGCCTCGGCGGATTGCGTCCCAGCCTGGAAACCAGCCGCCGTCGTCAGATTCAGAGACGTTGGAGATGCCGCCTGCACTCGATGGCCCGCCATGAAGCGCGTGCCAGATTCTGGTAAGACTGGGCTACTCACCTGAGGCACCTGCCCGGCTAAGAGAACCGTAACATTTTGAGTCCTCGCCTGCACCAGCCATGCCTGATCAGGAGCCAAGCCAACCGCTGAAGCGGCCTCATTCGTCCAGCCATTTTCACTCAGCCACACTGAAGTAAAGTCATTGGACGCAGCGCCATATTGCAACACACGATCCGCCGACTCAGCATTTGTTCCGCTAACAAAAAGATCCGCAGGCAACAATTGATCCAGTGTCCACAACGCACGCAATGCCACACGTGCCCCGATCACATCCTGCGGCAACAGCGTCTCCGAAGTGATCAGATTACCCTGCACCCGTGAGATGATAAAATGCTCGCCCGCATGACTTCCATCCAAGACATCCAGTACCGCCGGACTGGAGAGTTCAAGTCCCGAAAGATTGTCCAAACGAAGAGCCTGATCGCCTTCCCTGCTAGCAATCAGACCCGCATACAATTCGGGCTGCTCCAGAGGCATCGAAAAGCTGCGTGTCCCCACAGAGAATAACTCACGACTATACATCCACGCAGGAGTGGTCGCAGTGGCTTCGGGTGCGCCATTCAGATCAGCATCCAGCACCACCTTCAGCCGCACAAGACCGCGCGCAGCCCCTGCAAAAACTTCACTATCCAGGCCAGCATAACGTTGAGTTTGATCACCCATCTGATCAAAGGTAGTCTGCACAGGCACCCGCGCTGGCGTCCAAGTCTGCGCATCCACACTCGTCTCAAGAGTCAGGACAATATCTTGCCTACCCGCCACAGGCTGCTTCACCAGCACATCCACTGCACCCGTAGTCGCCTGTGTTTCCATCAGGAAGCGTCCAGCACCACTGGCCCCATTGGCTGGATCAGTGCCCAAAGCATACTCCAAAAGGTTCGCGTACAAATCACTGTCAGGATTGTCAGTCGCCGCATTTTTACCATCCAATGGATGAGCTGCCTGCCAGGCGGCAAAGGTCATTTCGGATTCAGCTTCAGCCACCAAAGGAGATGGGCTCATGGCCGAGAAAACGGCAGGCCGTTCGATGGCAATGAACGCAGACGCCTCAGCCACCAAACCCAGATCATACGTCAGATCCGTGTTAGAATCCACCCCATCATCATCCGCCACACCTTCCGTACCAGACTCGGCACTGCCACTTGCTAACTGGCCAGGGATCAGAGTAAAGACAGCCGTGCTGGCACCTCCCACAGAAGGGGTATTGTTCACCAAAAGATTTTGCCCCACATCATCATCCCCAGCCACCACACTGGCCATCGGCTTGGTATTAAACAGCACCCCACCCGCATCAAACTGAATGGCGGCGATGTGCAGGAAGTAGGAGCCGGGATCGATACCCGTCATAATATAGCGGCCTTTATCATCCGTAATGGCAGCATTCACCGCCACATCCGTCTGCACATTCGCGCCTTCGCGGAAGAGTTGAATGAAGACATTCGTGATCCCCTCATTGGCATTCATTCGATCATCACGATTGATGTCTAAGAAGACCATGTTTCCGACCGCCAAAGGTGCCCACAAACCAAAATCCACCGTGAGGTTCGTATCCGCATCACCATCCCCGTCGGTCGTGGACTCCTCTCCAGGTTGCAGAGAAATAATCGGGCTGTAAAGCGGAGTACCTGGACCACCGGGTTGTGCACCATCATTGTTACCATCCACATTGTTATCCGTAGTGGCAGGCGTGCCACTGGTATGGGTGTAAGCGGCTGGCGCAGTCACTTTCACATAATAGTTTCCAGGCGGTAAATTGGTGAAGCTGTAAGCCCCATCCGCAGCCGTGTTGACGGTTAAGCCCACCTGCGCGTCCGCCGCACCGCCCGTTCCACCGATTGCATTGTCAGAGCCAGGATTAAAGATCTGCACACTCGCCCCAGGGACTCCGGGTTCACCTGACTCCATCAGGCCATCATTGTCACTGTCCAGCCAAACACGATTCCCCAAAGTCAGGCCCTTCACCGTCAGCGTCAGCACACGCGTGGTGGCACATCCATTGGCATCCGCCACACGCACCGTGATCGAAGCACTGCCGAGAGAAGTCGGAGTTCCTGAAATAACACCACCGCTACTTAAAGTTAGGCCCGTTGGCAAAGTCCCACTGGAAAGAGACCAAGTGTAGGGAGCCACACCCGCGCTCGCATTCAAGCTCGTGCTATAAGCCGTGTTTAAATAAGCAAAGGGCAGACTTGCCGTATTGATCACCACTGAGGCACAGGCTGGCGTCAGAGCATAAGCCCGTGTTCCAGCACAATCATTCGCATCCGTCGCCCGCACGATGAATGAAGTACTGGAGATGCTGGTTGGCGTACCCGAGATCACCCCAGCACTGCTCAGGCTCAAGCCCGCTGGTAACCCACCTGAGGCCAAGGTATAAGTGTAAGGACTAACACCACCCGTAGCGGTAATCGTTTGCGAGTAAGCAGACCCCGAAGTCGCCCCAGAAAGCGTGGTGGGACTCAAAGTAATGGATGGGCAAACTTTCAGCAAAAGCGTGCTAGTCGCCGCGCAACCATAAGTATCGACGACACGGAAAGTGATGCTTGTGCCCGCACCATTGCCAGCTGTTGGCGTGCCTGTGATGGCCCCATTGCTCGCATTCAAACTCAGCCCACTTGGCAGACTGCCGCTGGCAAGACTCCAAGTATAAGGAGATGTCCCGCCTGTGGCTGCCAGCGTCTGATTGTACGCCACGCCCATAGCTCCAGTTGGCAGACTTGAGGTGGTAATGCTCACAGCCGGACACACAGGCAAAACCGTATAATCACGAGTGACCAAACAACCGCTGGAATCCACCGCACGCACCGTGAAGCTGGCAGAAGTCGCACTCGTCGGCACACCATTGATCAATCCCGAGCTGCTATTCAGGCTAAGCCCTGCGGGCAGACTCCCAATAACCACGCTGTACACATAAGGTGTAGAACCACCACTAGCGGCCAGCGTTTGACTATAAGAAGAGCCCACCGTTCCATTGACCAAAGAAGAGGGAGACAGACTCAAAACTGGACAACTTCTCAATCCAAAATCCAGCGTGTCTTCCGTATTGCTTGTCCCGCTACTGCCGGGTTCTCCCCCTGCCGTCAGTT
This sequence comes from Prosthecobacter sp., assembly GCA_025869455.1. Classification (GTDB taxonomy): domain Bacteria; phylum Verrucomicrobiota; class Verrucomicrobiia; order Verrucomicrobiales; family Verrucomicrobiaceae; genus Prosthecobacter. The sequence continues at coordinate 15,646 of JAOZVT010000098.1, read as the reverse complement.
GAATAACCGGACTGTAAATCAAAGTGCCGATCCCACCCGGCTGGCTACCATTGTTATCATTGTCCACCGCATTATCAGACGTAACCACAGATGAACTGGTCAAACTATACGTACTCGTTGGAGCGACCGTCACATAATAGCGACCTGACGTATAAACTAGGAAACTATACCCTCCCGACTCATTCGTCTGAGTCGTCGCCACCTGAGAGTCCGCACCGCTTCCCGTTCCTCCAATTTGATTGTCTGTTCCAGGAGACATCAGTTGCACCGTCACATTGCTGACTCCCAGTTCAGATGCATCTTTGACCCCATTATTATTGGCATCCACCCACACCAGATCTCCCAAAGTTATTCCTGCAAACAAACCAAAATCCACAGTGAGATCTGTATTGGCATCGGAGTCACCATCACTGGTGGATTCCCCATTCGGACTCAGGGTAATGACAGGACTATATAGTACGGTTCCCACACCACCCGGTTGACTGCCATTGTTATCATTGTCCTGGCTATTATCCGTCGTCACAGGCACGCCCGATGTCTGGTATCCACTAGGCGGAGTTACCTTCACCACATACTTACCCGAAGGCAGATCCGCAAAACTGTAAGCCCCCGTTGCGCTGGTGGTCACCTGATTGATCCCACCGCTGTAAAGAACATCATCGCCATCTCCCGCCGTGCTATTCGTGCTGGTATAAAGCTGCACGGTCAAACCACTCATCCCAGGCTCACCGGAATCACGCAGCCCATTGTTATTCGTATCATTCCAGACGAGATTCCCCAGCATATGATAAGCACGCACCGTCACGGTATAGGCCTGGGTGCCCGTGCAACTGTTTGCATCCGTACTCCGCACGGTAAACGTCGAAGTCCCCGCCGTCCCCGGCGTGCCACTGAGAACACCCGATGAGGACAGAGAAAGACCGTTCGGTAGCGTGCCAGAACTCAAAGCGTAAGTATAAGGAGCCACACCACCAGAACTGGTGATCGTCTGGCTGTAACTCACGCCCAGAGCAATCTCAGACAGACTGCTAGGACTCATGGAAATAACGGGGCAAATCTTCACCGAATAAGCACGCGTGCCCATACAACCGCGCGAATCCGTCGCCCGAATAATAAACGCGGAGCCTGAACCATTCCCAGTCGTTGGCGAGCCACTGAGAAGTCCACCACTACTCAATGTTAGACCCGCTGGCAATGCCCCAGAACTGATGACGTAACTGTAAGGCGCTACACCGCCAGTCGCCGACATGGTTTGACTGTAACTGCTCCCCACGGCACCCGCAGGCAGACTGGACGGCGTCACGGACACCGAAGGACAACTCGGCGTCACCGAATAATTTTGCGTGGCTGAACATCCATAAAAGTCTGTCACCAAAAGGGTAAAGGAAACCGCTCCAGCCTGAGTCGTCGTTCCACTCACCAGCCCGTTGTTAAGCCCCAATGTCAGCCCAGGTGGAAGGCTTCCACTGGCAATGGTGAAAGTATAAGGAGCCGTCCCTCCAGATGCCGTAATCGTCTGACTATAGGAACTCCCCACCGTAGGATTTTGCAGAGACGAAGGACTAATCGGAATCGCAGGACAAACCGGGGTCACGTTATAGTTGATCGACGTTGAACAACCATTCGCATCCATACCAGTCACCGTGAAATTGGTCGGAGTGGTATTCGTGGCAGTGCCCGTCAAAGAGCCACCACTGCTCAGCGTCAAACCCGAAGGCAGACTGCCGCTCGTGACCGTAAAGGTGTAGGGTGAGGTGCCTCCATTGGACGTAAACGTCTGGTTATAGGAATAGCCCACAACAGGAGTCGTCAGCGTCGCCGGACTGAGCGAGATTGTGGGACAATTGATCGTGATCGTATAATCCTCCACCTCACCCGTGCCTACAGCTCCAGTAGCTCCTGGGTTCTGCACGTTGGTCAAGCGCACACGCACCCCACGCTCTCCAGGTTTAGCATTGCTCGGCGCACTAAAGTTCAAGCTTCGCGTCACTCCCGAGGAACCTGTGGAGATGCTATTATTCGTCACGATCTGCTCGCCAGAATCGTTAAAGCTTCCATTCCCATTGAAGTCCACCCAGGCATTGAGATACGCCGTGGCACCGGAATTGTTCGTGATCGTTGCCACCAAAGTACCAGAGCTACCCAGATTCAGACTTGCAGGTAAACTGACCCCATCTTCATCATCACTACCCGTGATGTCATCCCCTGTCGCACTCGCATTCAGAGTTGAGGAAACCTCAGTATCCACCAGCGCCCCTAACTTCAAAGTACTGATGACATAACTTGAAGCATCTGCCGCACCCGACCAGTCCCCAAAGTCTATAGGTGGCGGAGTAATCGTCACCACATAATCTTCCACTTCACCCGTGCCAGATTCACCCGTAGCTGTCGTCGCCGAAGTATCACTCAACCAAAAACGTGCCCCACGATTGCTACCCGCACTGGCCGTTAAAGGCACCGTAAAACTGATCTCTTGAATGGTGCTTGAAGCCCCATTGGTTGTATAGGGAGCGAGGTAACTGCCATCAATGACCACCGGTCCCGTGCCAGATCCAGATAACTCCCAGGCCACGGCTAGGTTATCTCCACCGCCACCCTCTTTCATCAGCGCCTCAATATAATACGCACGTCCTGCTTGGAGAGAAATGGTCACAGACTTTTGTTCTGAGAACTTCGTCCACTCACGTGAACTCGTCCAGCCTGGCACATTGGCAATGAGCGCCGCATTAGCAGCCGAATCATCGATGCTAAGGAAAAGCTTCGACTCGTCATCCCCCGCCACCCAGAAAGTGTAGTTGCCCGTGGTGGGAGGATAGACCCAGCCCCGCACACGCTGCCCCATGTTACTATTCCAGTCCGTTGGAGTCTCAAAACTCGTTAGCACATCAGATCCCGTCGGGCTATTCGGATAAGCCGAATTACTGGTTAGGTCAGACACAGCCGTTCCACTGATCCCTAACCACCATTCACGGAAAATAGACCCTTTCGACACACTTTGGATCAAGCGAGCCGCTTCCAAACGCTCACCGCCACTGCTCAGGGTAGCATTGTTTAGCACCCCATCATTATTGAAGTCAATCCACGCATGCAGATAGGCATTTCCCCCTGTGTTATTCGTTACCGTAATCGGGATCGTCACCGTAGCGCCCATCTCTAAACTAACGGGAATGGTCACCCCATCTTCATCATCACTTCCCGTATTATCATCGCCCGTCGCACCACTATTCGTCGTCGCCGAGGCCTCTCCATCCACCAGCGTTCCCATGAGCAAATTGGTGCTCATGAGACTGGAAGCAGTCCCCAATCCGCTGAAGTCACTGTAGTCACGAAGTGATGCAATGATAGAAATCGCATGATCTTCCACCTCCCCCGTTCCATCGGCACCATCAGGCCCTGGAGTACTAACACTGGTTAGGCGCACACGCACAGCACTTGCGCCCAAGGATGCCGCAGCAGGCACATTGAAATTGATCGTCCGCACGGAATTGGAGGACCCGTTGGCTACCGAGACATTGCTGGCGATTTGCTCCCCAGAATCATTCAGGCTACCGTTTCGGTTGAAATCAATCCACGCATTCAGAAACGCCGACGAACCACTCGTATTCGTCACCGTCACGTTCAAGCTCGCCGCAGTTCCTAGGCCCACACTCGCAGGCAATTCCACACCGTCTTCATCATCCACCCCAGTGATATCATCGCCCGTGGCTGACGCATTCGTCGTAGCCGTGGTTTCAGCATCCACCAGCGTCCCCATGCGTAAGGCAGTGCTCACGATGCTAGAGGCACTTGGGAATGAAGAATAATCCCCAAAATCCGTATTCGCTGACACCACCAGCGTCACCGTCGAACTGCCCAAGCAGCCCAGCGAATCCGTTGCACGCACCGTCACTGAAACTCCAGATCCATTGGTCACCGTGGGTGTACCACTCAACACGCCAGCACTACTTAAAGTTAGACCTGTTGGCAAAGTCCCACTAACCAATGACCAAGTGTAAGGGCTGCTGCCTCCGCTGGCAGAAAAAGTGTGGCTATAAGAAGTATTAACAATCGCCCCCGCAGGTGTGCCACTGACCGTCACCGAAGGACATGCACGGAAACCAAAGTCGATCGTCAAATCCGTATTGCTATCACTATCGCCGTCATTGGTCGGCTCCGTCCCCGCCACCAGCGAGATCAAAGGGCTACGCACTGGCAAACCCGAACTCGTTTGAATCCCATTGTCATCATTATCCTGACCACTGTCAGCCGTCACCGTCACACTGCTGCTCAATGGGAAGCCTGAAGGAGGCGTCGGAATGTAAACAAAATATTGCCCAGGGGAGAGATCACTGAAGGTGTACACCCCACCGCCGCTGGTTGTCACCGAAGTCGCCGGAGTCGCCGTCAGCGGATCCTCACCACCCAAGAATAACTGAAGTTGCACCCCGTCAATCCCTGCTTCACCACTATCCTTCACTCCATTGTTATTCGTATCATTCCAGACCAGATTCCCGATCTTCATAGACGGAGCAGCGCCTGGGCAGGCAGCACCATCTGAGTTCGTCACACTGCGTCCCGTTCCCACCGCCGTCATGGAACCGTTCAGCACACCATTCGTTCGGTTAAAAACATAGAGCGTGTCCTGAGTTGTCGAACTGCTCTGACTCCCATAACCATAAGCAAGACCATTCGCGTCAATCACCAACGAGCCAAAAGTGGACAGGTAAGAGGAAGCAACCCGGGTACAAATCCCCGTCGTTGTATTGATCTCAAAGAGTCCCAAGTTGCTGGAATCATTGGTATTGTAACCGTAAATTTTATCCGTCAGTGGATCCCAAACGATGTCCCCAAAGTTACCCGACGTGTAATTATTCGTCGTCGAGTATTTACACACAACTGGACTCCCCACGACTGAGGCGGACCCAAGTTCAATGGTATAAAGTGTCGTCCTAGCATTGCTAAAAGTGTAACGATTCAAAATCATCCGGCCAGAAGTCAGCGCCGTAGCTCCGCCCCATTGACCATCCGTCCCCCCCGGCAACCCATCAATCTCCCCCATGTCCACCAAGGTTCCCAGAGCATTGATACGGTAAAGGTGCCCCGCATTTTGATCCACACAGTAAAGGTAACCGCCATAAGCCACCAGACCGTTGAGTTTCTTACCACTGAAGATAAAAATAGGAACCAGAGACTGATCCGACTCAATGTAATTCAGCGTCGTATCCCAATTCCCCGAACCAGAATAGGTCTCCACATCCTGCATAATGTAGAAGCGGTTATCGCAGACAAACGGTGCCCCCACGTTGGAGACAAAACCAAAGTCGATCGTGTTATCCGTATTGCCAGTTCCCGAGGATCCAGGTTCCGTGCCTGACACCAGATCAAAAACACCGCTGTAAGAAGCCGTGCCTGAACCGCCCGGCTGTGAACCGTTGTTGTTAGAATCCTGCCCGTTATCACTCGTGTCCACCACCGAACTGACACGCGAAAGAGGCGGCGTTGGCACCTTCACAAAATACTTCCCTGAAGACAGTCCTGTAAAACTATAAAGTCCCCCACCGGAAGTATTCGTGATCGCTAACTTTGTATCGGCTCCACCGCCCGTTCCACCGATCACATTATCTGTGCCAGGAGACCAAAGCTCCACCTGCACATTGTTGATACCACTCTCGCCATCATCAAAGCGACCATTGTCGTTCGCATCATTCCAGACCAGATTTCCCACGCCCAAGTTATTCCCCACCGTGATCGTATAATCCTCCACCTCACCGTAACCTTTCGTCCCTGTTGATCCAGGACTACTCGAGCTCGTCAGCCGCACACGCACCCCCACCGTGCCCAAACTAGCCCCAGAAGGTACCGTAAAATTCACCGTCCGATTCGAGTTCGAGGTATTGTTACTGATCGTGGTGTTGGAGGCAATCTGTTCTCCTGAATCCGTCAACGATCCGTTGTTATTCCAATCTATCCACACATTCAGGTAGGCCGTTGAACCACGGGTATTGGTCACATTCACCGTTAGGCTACTAGAAGCTCCTAACTGAAGTGTTCCCGGCAAGGTCACACCATCCTCGTCATCATCATCCGTCACATCATCCCCCGTCGCAGTGGAATTTGTCGTCGCAGAATTCTCCGCATCCACCTGAGAACCGATCTTCAACCTTGAATTCACCGTGCTGGCAGCACTCGAAAACAAGCTATAGTCCCCATAGTCGTAAGTCTGCCCCCAGGCACCTCCAGCCAGCAAGGCGAGCCCCAAAAACATCATCAGCCCCAGTCTGCATGAAAGCCGCCTCCGCATCAGGCGGCAGCGGCTGGCAAAAGTTGGCTTGGGGGACTGACTCATTCCAGATATCGTTTTCTCGATCAACGTGCGTCCGCGCTAAGGCTCCTCTGTCTCCGCAGCACCAGCCCCGTTAGAGCGGCCACACCCATCAGCAGCATCGAACTCGGCTCAGGCACAGCGATCACCGCCGTTTGGATCGTATAGGCTTGGCCACCGCCACTCGTCCCATTGAGTCCCCCCACAATCCCTAAATCCGCATCCTCCAACAACAAATCATACGAGCCCACATCCGTCGGATCAGGGTACACCCAGTCACTGTAATTGTCGCCCAGACTGGTACCATCCGTGACTAAGGCCCACTCAGTTCCAGCTTCGCGATCCTTCGTGTTGTAAACCCACAGATAAATCACTTCACCTTGTGGAAAAGTATCCGAGGGATCCGCATCAGGCGAGTCCGAGCCCCCGGTCAGAGTGTGCTCCACGGTTCCCACAAAAAACTGCTCCGTCGAATTCCACCCCTCAGGGTCACCGTCATCTGCGTCCAGTGGAGTCGGATCATAAGCACGATCAAACACTTTCCAATTGGCAGCCCAATCGTTCAGATTTTCCATCGTCGGCACGAAGCCCCCTTCAAAGGACCCAATTTCGAAAGAAAACTCGCCCCCCAAAGGCTGACCCGCCGCATCAAACAGCACATCTTGCTCGAAAGTGCTGCCCCAGAAGATCGTGCTGGCGGCACTAGGTCGAGGCATCCCCAGGGCAAACAAAGCCGCTAAGGTAAGGAGTAAACGTTGAAGTAAGGAGGAGTTCATAACCAGGATATGGAGTAGCCATTCCCACCCTTCGGCAGGCCGTCCCTGGATGGGATCGGTAGCGGCTTGGGGGCAAGAGCTGGGTAAAATGGGGGAGCAAACATCTTTCAGTATGGAAATTATATCTGAATTCAGTAATTATCAAAAAGAATAAAAACTAGATTTTTAAGTTTTCGTTACATTTCACCCCCATTTTGAACCTTTTTGCCTCCGGTTAGCTGGTGAGGACAGAAATGACAGCCCCCGCACCCCCTCAAGATGAAGCCTTAAAAATATTAAATTGGTCATTTCCGTAAGCATCAACAGCGCAAATCACCTCTCCAGAGCCCACGCTTGCCGTTCTTTGCATCCAGTGGTCCCTTCCCTACTTCCTAATCATGCATGTAGTTCTCCTCCCTTTCGGCAGCGCGGGTGACGTCTTTCCATTCCTTTGGTTAGGCAGGCAATTGCAGGCAGCAGGCCATCGAGTCACCGTCATCGTCGCCTGTGTTTTTGAAGAGATCGTACGCAAAGCAGGCATGGAGGTCATCCCTCTGGGCACTCAAGAGGAATTTGACCGCTTCATCGCCGACCCACGCGTCTGGCAGCTCTATCATGGCACCAAACTCGTGTTCGAATTCGCTGGTGAAAGCACGGAGCTGATTCATGCGGCCATTGAGTCCCTCATCCAGAGTGGCCATCGCCCAGATTTACTCATGGCCCCCTGCACCGTCTTTGGCGCGCGCCTGGCCCGGGAAAAGCACGGCATTCCGCTCATCTCCGTCCATGTGCAGCCAGCGGTACTCATCAGTGCTCATGAAACCCCCATCCTCCTTCCTGGCATGCAGCACCTGCGGAAGCTGCCTCTTTGGTTTCGCCAGTGGTTGGTGCGTCTGCCCAATCCCGCAGACCGTTTCGCAGCACCAGCCGTTCACGCCGCCTGTGCAAGCCACGGTGTAACTCCGCCCAAAAGCCTCTGGTGGGAATGGGCCGACTCGCCAGATGGCGTTCTAGCTCTCTTTCCAGAATGGTTTGCCCAGCCGCAACCTGACTGGCCTAACAACCTTCTCCAATGGGACTTCCCTCTGGAAGACATCGCCAAAGAACGCCCCCTAACGCCCGAGGTCATTCACTTTTTAGAAAGTGGAGACAAGCCCATCGTCTTCACCCCAGGCAGCGCGAATATCCAAGCGCGAAAATTCTTTGAGGTCGCCTATCAAGCCGTGACCGCCATGAACCAGCGCGCCATTTTCGTCACTCGGCAGTTAGACCAGCTCCCGCCCCATCTCCCACCCAGCATCCTCCCCGTCGAATACGCCCCCTTCTCCAGCCTCGTCCCTCGCGCTTCGGCCTTTGTGCATCATGGTGGCATAGGCACCATGTCACAGGGATTTGCCGCCGGAGTCCCCCAGCTGATCATGGCCATGGCGCATGATCAGCCAGACAACGCCTACCGCCTGGAAAAACTCGGCGCTGGCATCGGCCTAACCACACGTTCATTCACGCCCACAAGAGTCCAAAAGGCACTCCATCAACTGCTCACAGCTCCCCGCTATCGTGAGGCCGCCCAACGTTACCGCGCCTTGACTCCGAATCGCAGGCCGACAGCGGATCTTCTCGCCTGGATCGAGTCACGACAGCAAGCATAAAAAAAGGCCCATAACTCAGAACTGAGTCATGGGCCTTGTAACCTTAGCGGTCGAAATTAAGGAACCAAGATCTGGCTCGTGGAGCCATCCGTGAAGGTAATATAAATCAACACCGTACCATTCTGATCCATCACCGGCTGTTCCCAGCGGCGCTGAGTGAGGCTACTGCCAGAACCCGGCAGATCAATGGCCTGAATGGTCTTGTTCCCTTCAGAGGTGCTGATCACCTGTCCCTCACGCAGCACCAAAGCCAGCGCACCACCATTCGGAGCCTGCTTCCACAAGCCCTGATCACTATTGGCCGTGACACCACCATCACCGATCTTCATCGTTCCCAGGAAAGCCATCTGATCCTGACCGCCAACCACCGGGTGGTCAAATCCAGCAAAGGTTCCCCCAGCGACGCCAGGGCTTGCATCACCTTCCTTCACCACCATCGTCATCACTCCGCTGGTATCAGCAAAGAGAGCGTGCACATCATTGGTGGTGCGACTGGCCACAGAGCCATCACCATTCACATCAATCCAGGCACGCCAGGCACCACGGTTATTGTTAGACAACCATCCACCCCAAGGGTTACCCACCTTAGACCCAACAGGCATCCCAGGAATACCCGAGTCACCACGGCGGAGAATGCAGCTAAACCCAGCCGGATTCGTCGCATCTCCACGCCAGATACCATCGTTACGTTGATTCGAAGCATTGTCCCCCACCGCATTGAGCGTCGCGCGGAATGAAACCACGCCACCACTGCCCATCGCGGGTGGTTGGATTTTGCTGAAGGTCGCCGTCGTTCCAGGAGCCGCCTCAGTGCCTGTGAAGACCTTCACCAAAGCGCCTCCCACAGACTGATACCAGAGGCTGTCGCGATTCCCTGGAGAAAGCAAAGCCGTAAAGGCCAAGTTCCCCTGAGTATCCATCCGCGCAGGATCGCTGTAAGAACCATTCAAGGCCGCAAACGTGAATCCCGCCATACCTGGAGCCGCAACCGTCTGACGCGCCACAATGGAGACCACCGTGGTCGCACCACTGACACTCGTGCGCACAATGGCCGAGTTAGTGGAAGCACCGCGCATCGTGATCGAGAAAGCAGCTTCACCCGAAGTTGGGCTCAGTTGCGCCGTTGCATAAGCACCTGAGGCAAACTTATCCACAAAGATACCCGTCAGGATTTCATCGCCTTCACGCAGCAAGAGCTCCAGCCCCGACCCGCCGATCTCACTCCAGATACCCGTATCGTTACTCACCGTCGTATCACCCACGCCAATGCGCAGTGAAGCTAAGATGGTTACGTCATCTTGGTCATTGATCGCTGGCACCTCAGGCAGCGTGTTAAACACAGCCCCAGTCGTACCAGGCGCACCGAAACCCGTGCGTGCTAAGAGATAGAGACCAAAGCCATCGTCCTTCCAGATTCCCTGAGCGTTTTGCGCAGTCACCGCTGGACTACCACTGCCTACCAGGAGATTTCCAGGGAAGACCACGTGACTGTTTTCCGAGATAAACCCACCGCGACGCAGCAGATCAAACGACCCCACAGAGCCCGTGCCCATACCATCAGGAGCGCCTGCATCACTAACCACATCTCCCAGTTCCGAAGGCACCGGCCCCAGAGGCGGAGAAGTTCCTTCGCCCGTCAGATTGATCGTAAACGGATTTTCATCCTGATCACTGCTAACAATGCTCACCGAACCCAGAATGGGCGCTCCAACGGAACTCGGCACAAACGTCACCGTAAAGGTCGTGCTTTCCGTCGGCAGCAGACTTGTAGAAGTGCCTGCTGTATTCAGCGTGTAATTCGCAGATCCGGTTCGGCTTACCGCAATACTTGTTAGATCATAATCGCCATCATTGGTGATCGTGAAGGTCTTCGTACTATTGCCCGTCGTGGAAACAGTCCCAAAATTGATCGCCGCAGGGCTAACCAAATTTGTCGCAGATTCCGTCAGCGTGATATCTGGGGCAAGCCCCTTACCCACCACCGCAATATCAAAGGTATTCTCAGAGAAGTCATTGCTCGTGATATTGATCACCGCCGCACGATTTCCCAAACTGCTGCTACCCGGTGCAAAGGTCACCGTGAAGGTCGTGGTAGCTCCAGAGGCCAAGGACGTAGCGCCCAGAGAACCCAGAGTAAAGTCAGCACTGTTAGCACCCGACTTCGCCAAAGCCAACCCACTCAAAGTCGCCGTCCCATCATTGCGGATGGTGAAGGTCTTCGGTGTTCCAGATTGAGTCAGCGGCACACCGCCAAAATCAATTTCAGAAACGCCATCTTCCAGAGCTGTGGCCAAAGGCTGTTCCACCGTGATTTCCGGCGCAGAGGCATAGATGGCCACCGTGTGACTGGACAGAGGTCCCTTACCGACCCCAATGATCATCTTATCTTGCAATTCACTCCCTGCACTAGTGTCCACATAAGCAGGCACCAACTGATCAATGATGGAATTGATACCCACCTGACCGCTCGAGTTCAAACCCCAAGCCGTTAGCAAATGATCTGAGGTCACGGCAAATCCGTGGGAAGTCCCGCAGGCAGCCACCAGAACGGTTTTACCATTCAGCGCACTACCCACACTGGTATTCACGACGCCCGGACGTGTGATGTTAGGCGTGATCGTGTTATTGCCCAGGCGACCCGTGCTTGCAGCGCCCCATGAGTAAACCGCGCCAGCCGCATCAGTCACGATGTTGAGGCCTGAACCCGTGGCAAACTGGATCACTTTCTTACCATTCAAGGCACTCAGCGTTCCCACGTCCACGGTCGAAGGCACATTTCGTTGCGTTGTTGTGCCGTCACCCACCTGGCCACTGCTATTCGAGCCCCAAGCACACAATACACCATCACTCGTCATGGCCAATACGTGTGTTGTTCCAGCAGCAATCGCCGTCACCTTTTTTCCAGTCAAAGGATTCGCCACGCTGTTAATCGGCGTCGTCACATCCACTACCACAGGTACACTTTTGGAGAGAATCGTATTGTCTCCCAACTGGCCCGAAGTTCCCAGACCCCAGGTATAGACCTTTCCATCAGAGTCTAATGCCACACTGAAACTGGTACCTGCAGCAATCGCCACGACGGTTTTACCAGACAAGACCCCGGATGCATCCACCGCCACAGGCCGATTGCGATTCGTTGCAGACTGGTTATCCCCTAAGCCGCCGCTAGTGGCCGATCCCCAAGAATAAACCTTCCCTTCTGAAGTCAGTGCCAAGCTATGGGTACTTCCTGTTGCAATGGCCACCACAAACTTGCCATTCAGCGCACTGCTAGCGCCAAAGTCCACAGCCACGGGGCTGGAACGAGCCGTCGTTGAAGCGTCACCCAACTGAGATTCCGCATTGCGGCCCCAGGCGTAAATACGCCCATCCGTCGCCAATGCCAGCGTGTAAGACCCACCAGTCGCCACAGATACAATCGTCTTCCCAGCCAACACACCCGTTCTCACGACCGGGATCGGTGTCAGCTTATTGGGACTCGTGGTTGCATTCCCTAAACGCCCATCACTAGCAGCACCCCAGGCTGCCAAATTAGTATCCTTCCAAAGAAGAACCAGATCATTGCCATCTCCCCCGTAATACCAAGCCACAAAACTGTAAGTAAAGCCGCCAAAGCTCAACTGCACCAGTTCACCATTGTCCAGCGTTGTACTGTCTCCTTGAGTGAACAAGCCATTGATAAACGAACGGCCTTCATTGTTAACCAGCGTCAAAGTAGCACCAGGTGCTGGGGTATAACCGAGCGTCATGGAGATAGGAATCCCCGTGGCTGTTAGGCTATCTACAGTCGTTCCGATATCCGTCCCAGCATTGAAAGTCGCAGCCAAAGAACCCGACCCGCTACCCGCCAAATCAACATCGAAGATAGCCTCATCAGCATCATTGCTATTCACATATAAACTGGCTGTAAACGAAGCCGCTGAGGTAGGCAGGAACACCACATCAAAGGAAGTACTTTGCCCTGCCGATAGAGCCATTAGAGTCGCTGATGTATCCAGAGTGAATTTATCAAAGTCAGGTCCACTGAGACCAAGACCACTGATATTCAAAACAGTGACTCCCTGGTTACGAATCACGACGGTCTTCCTTTGGGAGCCTCCTACAAGCACAGCGCCGAAGTCAATGGTGCTGGCACCATCCACCAAGGAGATCCCTACGGGTTGCTGAAGATCCATTTCAGCTTCAGGCCCGCCATAAATAGCTATTGTATGAGTAGGATTCCCACCAGCCAGCGCTAAATCAGAGACCGTACGCCCCTCTAAAATACTTGGAGCCGTCTTCGTCACAGCAAGTGGCAACAAACTATTCGTCAGAGCACTGGAACCCAGCTGCCCAGAAGTACCTAAACCCCAAGCATGAGCTTCACCGTTGCTATCCACGCCCACCGTATGGCTCCCCATCGCATGGATTTTTGACATCACACGACCATTGAGAGAACTCGATACACTCGCATTCACCGCAAGAGGAAGAAGCGCATTCACAATGCTTCCATCCCCCACTTGACCATTCGAGTTGTTCCCCCAGGCATAGACCACACCGTCACTATCAATAGCCGTGCTGTGCGCATTCCCAGCCTGGATCTCCACGATCGTTTTGCCATTCAAGGCACTAGCCGCGCTCGTATCCGTAGGATTCGGACGGTTAACCTGAGTCACCAAACCATTGCCAATCTGGCCACTGCTATTCAAGCCCCAACCATAGACCAAACCTTCCGTCGTCAAAGCCAGCGAATGAGACGTCCCCGCAGCGATGGCCACCACCTTTTTCCCATTGAGTGCGCTCAGCGGGCTAAAGTCTGTTGCCACAGGACTGTTACGCTGAGTGGCTAGGCCATCACCTAACTGACCATTGCTATTCTGTCCCCAACCATGGATTTCGCCATCTTCGGTTAGGGCTAAACCAAACTGGTTGCCCGATGAAATCGCGATCACCGTCTCACCAGCCAGAGAGCTTGTGGTGGTATCCACTTCAATAGGAGTCAGCTGATTGGCAACTGGTAACACAGCTTGGCCTAACTGACCTTCATTAAACCGACCCCAAGCGTAGATCTTACCGTCCGTCGTAAGCGCAAAGCTATGCGCAGAACCTGCCGCAATCGCTTTCACAAACTTACCCGCCATAGCTCCTGTCATATCCACAGCAACGGGGGATGACTTGCTAATAATCGTATTGTCTCCCAACTGACCTGACGTTCCGAGGCCCCAGGAGTACACCTTCCCTTCACTGGTCAAAGCCAGTGTGTGAGATGCTCCCGTAGCCACCTGCACAATGGTCTTATCAGCGAGCAAGCCCGCCTGATTCACCGCCTGCGGTGCCGACTGGGTAAACTCATTGCCAATCCCAAGGCGTCCATTCGCATTGCTACCCCAGGCAGCCAAACCCGTGTGCTTCCACAACAGCACCAGATCATTGCCTCCCACGCCACCATAATACCAAGCGATGTATTGATAGGACTTACCACCGAAACTCAGGGTAACGGTCTCGCCATTTTCCAAATCCGTCATGTCCCCTTGATCGAAAGTCCCTTGAATCAAGGTGGTGCCTGTATTTTTAACCACCGTCAGATTCGTTCCAGGAAATGGCGTAAAGTTCAGAGACAAATCCAGTGTCAAAGGTGCTGCATTCAGGCCATTCACGACCAGCGGAATATCACCAGCCGTGGCAAAGTTAGCCACCAAAGTGCTCACTCCACTTCCATCCAGATTGATGGTAAAAGGGTTCTCATCCGTGTCATTGTTGGCGATGCTTAACACCGCTGTCCGCACGCCATTGGCAGAAGGCGCAAAGGTCACCTTAAAGGTCGTGCTTCCACCGGAAGGAACCGTCGTCAAAGTACCCGTCGTGTCCACGGTATAGTCACCCACAGGGACGGAAACATTAACACCCGAGAGAGGCCCTGTCCCCGTATTGAAAATCGTGAAGGTCTTCGTCACACTATCCCCCACCAGCAAAGTACCGAAAGAAACGGGAGCCACTGCGCCAGAAACTAGATCATTTGAATCAGGATCTTCCACCGCAATTTCAGAAGGCGATGTCACAAAAGCAAAATCTTCTCCATAACTGATACCGTAGCGGTTCGTAGAGACGAGACGGAAGTGATACTCCGTGTCCGCTATCAAAGAAGCCGGAGCCAAAGCCGCAGTCACCACAACCGCAGGCGAATCCGAACTCACCGTCGGTATCGCACCACCCGCCACATCCGTCACGGGTGTCACATTGCCATAATTCGTATCTGTGCCCCACTCGAAATAATAAGAGGCCTTACTTCCTTGACGATCCACAGCCCCTTCAAAAGTAGCCGTTGTAATCTGATTATTCACCCCCGTTGTAGAAGCCACCGGTGCTGGTGCAGCACTCATGACATACAGCTCACGTCCGGTATCATTGCTAATGGCTCGGAAGAATAGTTTTCCACCCTCGCCTTCAAACAAATTGGTCGCCGCTTCAGAAGGTGTGCTACCACCATTGTTACTGATACCAGCCAGATTCAGCCGACTATTGCTCACGTCCGCCGTGTTATTCGGGTCACTCGAGTAACGGAAGGTCACATTCGGATCATGTGGCACCCGGTTAGGGTTGATATCTGCAATCACTTGGGTGCCGCTGGAGGTACCATCGGTTACCCACCACTCACGCCCCAAATTCTGACCGCCCAGTGTATTCACCACACCCGTTGTAGCCCCGCTCCCAGTATCAGCATTAAACATGATGTAAGTTGACTCAGGTACCGCATAAAGAGTCACTGGCGTGCCGCTTGATCCTGAGCTAATATTCACATCCGCCACCAACTCCACAGGATTGGTACCATCCGTGCGGTAGAGTTCCGTCCCTGCCGTATCACCCTTCGTCGCACGCATATACAGCCATGTACCATCGGCAGAGATGACCATGTTCGTATCACTCGCCTTACTGGCAGAAGTGGTCGTATTGATCTCCACTCC